>NZ_JAHHPS010000567.1:0-8862 GCF_024606275.1 Endozoicomonas sp. SESOKO4
AGTAGCAACAGTAGCAACAGTAGCAACAGTAGCAACAGTAGCAACAGTAGCAACAACAGCAGTGCCGTAAAGAGAGAGTTTTTAATAAATCCATCCTTGCATTGTGTTTTACAGAGAGAAAGGATAGATCAAGAGCATATATCTATTTGTCTGTCATTTAGAAAAGAGGCCTCCATTCTGGTCCACATCAACAAACTTGCTTTTTCGATGTTTTTTTTTGTGATTCAACAGGGCTCTGGCATTGTCGCAGAGCTGACCGCATCGTTGAAGTTGGCCGTTCTCCCCGACCACGGTCATGTTGCAGGTTTGTTGTCCGGTGTGGTCTCTTTTTTTGTGATCCGTCAGGGCCGGGGCACTTTTGCAGACCAACCCGCATGGCCGCTGCTGACCATCCTCGCTGACCAGGGGCATATCACAGGTTTTTGGCCCGCTGTGTATTTTTCTCCTGTGATACGACAGGTCTCTGGCATTCTTGCAGAGCATCCCGCATGGCCGCGGCTGGCCATCCTTCCCAACGACAGTTATGCCACAGGTTTTTTGCCCAGTGTGAGCAACTCTTTTGTGACTCGCCAGATTTCTGGCATTTATGCAGAGCATCCCGCATTTGTGCAGCTGGCCATCCTCCCCGACCACCGTCATGTCACAGGTTTTTTGCCCGCTGTGGTATGAGCTTTTGTGAGCCGTAAGAGATATAGCACTTCTCAAGACTTTTCCGCATCGCTGCCGGTGGCCATCCTCACCGATCACGGTCACGATACAGGTTTGTTGCCCACTGTGGTCTCTTCTTTTATGTTCCGACAGGGCTTTAGAACCTCTGCAGATACTTCCGCATGGCCGCGGCTGGCCATCCTGACCGATCAGGGGCACGTCACAGGTTTGTTGCCCACTGTGGTCTCTTCTTTTGTGATCCGACAGGGCTCTGGAACTTTTCCAAATCCTTCCGCATGGCCGCTGCCGGCCATCCTCACCTATCACGATCTCGACACAGGTTCGTTGCCCTTTAGAGACTACCCCTGCACTCATTGAGTCTAAAGCGACCCCGCCTTGAGGGTTGCCATTATTGGCTGGGTTGTCATCAGTACCATGCGCCTGTGGCGGAAATCGTTGACCAAAATCGTATTGGCGTTTAATGGCAAGAATATCATCCCGTATTTCGAAAGGCAGGGTTTGTTGGGGGTGCGTAACCTGTAAAGGATCCAAATGCCCCACGCAACTGAAGCAGTACCCAGTGGCCAAATGGAGGCATGAGCTTCCTGCGAAATTCATCGGCCATTCAGAGGGCTCTGTGTTATCAGATGATGGTCGGAGTTGACAGGTACCATGACAGGGATGGACGAAACAATTCAAACCCAAAGTATGTGGGTGTTGTTGAGGGTCTTCGTTACCGTCCTCATAGTCAGAATGCAGGAGGCTAGCGAAATAGCCTGAAGGGTATGTACTTCTTTGCGGAGCTTGCTGACTGGATGATTTTGTTGGCTGATATGATTGTTGGTTACATCCAGAGCCAAACATGACAGTGATGGTGGCAAATAGGCGATCCTGACTCGACTCTTGTTGTTCAACTTGGTATTGAATTGGGCTAAACAGCCGTGAATAAGGGTTCCAATAGCATTTTAAAAGCCAACCGACACTGACAACCACTTCTGCGAGCATCCCTGAGTGTGGGTTAGAGCTTAAAGGGGTATCTATGGTGCTCAGGATCAGTTCGAAACCAACGAGTAGATTAGTAGCGTATAGCAACTGCCACGAAATCGACTCAATAAGGGGCATTTTTGCTCCGTAATCATACGATTTCTGTCGTTTTTCATCAGGCAGGAAATCTGTTCCTGCACAGCCCCCTGTGTCGGTAATGTGTGATGGGTTGCCAGACAATTTTCGCTGGTCACGCTTTATAGTGAAGCTCCGGTTTGAATTTTGTTGAATCTCAACAAAAATACGTTCTGTCAACGTTTCACCCTGGCAGATGACAGAAAGCGACAATAGCAGCAACATTAGTGTTGCAAAGAGTGAGTGCTCAATAATTCTATCCTTGTATTCTGGTTAACAGAAGGGAAAGATAGATCAAGAAAATGAGAATGTTTTCTGTCAAAAGCCTTTTGTCAAAAATCAGAGCTCTGAAGGGGATAATTTCGAGACAAAGCTTGATATCAAAGGGTGCATAGGTGGCCGACAGCAGGCATTCTGCAAGCCCATTACCTCAAGCAGTCACCTTTCGTGCAACACCCCCCATTCACTGGCAAAGCATCTTAAAACCTCTCTTGGCTGGCATCAATCCCGTATTGACCTTATTGCGCTGGTTATTATTGGCCTTATCCAGATGGGTTCAGTCAACCTGTCCCGTACGGCCCGAACTATGGGGCACGGTACCGGGATCGACTCCGGGCGTGAACGTCTCAAGCGCTTCTTCGCCCGGAGTGACATGGAGCTTGATGATATTGCCAGAAGTGTCGTTGACTGGATGGTACCCGAAGGAAACAGGGTTGTCTGTCCGGATCGCACCAACCGGGAGTTTGACCAGTTCAAAGGCGGCAATCATTCAGCTTGAGTTAATAAGCTTGCAGTTATACCTGCTGGCGAGTACCCACTCTCCCTTTTATATCAAGATTCTTTACAAAATTGTCCCCTGCAGAGATCGACTCGTTATTTATTTACTCTACCTTCTTTAGAGCTGGGGTCATTATTCTGGCTCACATCATCGGGATTGCGTTTTCGATGTTTTCTTTTGTGATTCGTTAGAGCTTGAGTATTCTGGCAGACCTTTCCGCATGGTCGCTGCTGACCATCCTCCCCAACGACGGTCACGTCACAGGTTTTTTCCCCGCCGTGTTGAGTTTTTTTGTGATCAGAGAGAGCCAGAGCATTCCGGCAGATCTTTCCGCAAGGCCGCTGTTGACGATCCTCCCCGACTACGGTCATGTCACAGGTTTTTTTCCCGGTGTGGTATCTTCTTTTGTGATTCGACAGGGCGTAGCCATTCTGGCAGACGGTCCCGCATGGCTGCTGCTGGCCATCCTCCCTGAACATGGTCACATCACAGATTTTTTGCCCGCTGTGGTATTTGCTTTTGTGGGATGACAGAGATTGAGCACTCTTGAAGACTATCCCGCATCGCTGCTGGCCATCCTCTCTGACAACGGTCACATCACAGGTTTTTTGTCCGGTGTGGTATTTGCTTTTGTGAGATGACAGAGATTGAGCACTCTTGAAGACCTTCCCGCATGGTTGAGGCTCGCCATCCTCAACGACTGTGGTCACGTCACAGTTTAGTTGTCCGGTGTGGTTGCTGCTTTTATGATTTGCCAGGGTTTGTGGGTAATGTGCAGTTCTTCCGCGAGGCGCTCCTCCGGGAAGAAGACAAATTGGTACATCATCATTGGCTGGCCAAGTGGTATCAGTTGCATAGACGATCCCTGCATTCACTGTGCAGTGATTGTCTGTATTGTCGCTAATGCCTCCGGCTTGTGGCTGATGCGCTTGCCGCTGAAATAGTTGGCCAGACTCGAATTCGAGTTGAGTGTCAAAGAGATCATCCAATGCTTGTGAAAGCGTAGAATCTCCAACGTTTAAAGGATTCAAATGACTTATGCAACCAAGACAGTGCCCTTGCGGAAAATGGGGGCATGAGATTTCTAAGGAATTCAGTGGCCATTCAGCGGACTCTCTGCTGTCGGATGATGCTCGGAAACTACAAACGCCATTGCAGGGAAAGACATAACAATTTAAACCCAAAGTATGTTGGTGTTGCAGAGGTTCTCCGTCTCCGCTACCGGAGCCTGAATAAAGGAAGCCAGTGAAAGAGCCAGCAGGCTGGATGGTTGCCCCCGGGGCTTGTTGGCCCGATGGTTGTGAAGCCTGGTATTGTTGTTGGCTATGCCCAGAGTCCGGAATCACAGTGATGGTGACAAATGTCTGATCCCCCTGGGTCAGCATAAACGTTGCCTTCTGCTGTTCAATCAGCTTAAACAGTGGGGAGTTGGGATGCCAATAACTTTGTAAAAGCCAACCGACAGCCACAACTACTTCTGCAAGTGCCCATGAGTAAGGAGTGGAGTACAGGGAGGCGTCCGGGGTGGACAGGATCAGTTCGTAACCCACCAGCAGGTGAGTGATGTAATGCCATTGCCAGAAGATTAACTCAACGGTCGTTTTTATCCCGTAAATGAACGAACGTTGTCGTATATTATTAGTCGGCAAAGATGATTTTGTAAAGCCGTTTATATCGGCAATGTCTGAAAAGGGACACCGGTCAGGCTTTATGGAAAAGCTCAGTTTTGGAGATGCTGTTTTCTGTTCAAGTTCGGTAACAAATCGTCCTGTAAACGGTTGTGCATGACAGACGACAAAAAACATCAGTAGCAGCAACAGCGGTGTCGTAAAGGGTGAGTGTTTAATAATTGTGTTCTTGCCTTCTGATTTACAGAGAGGAAGGATAGATCAAGAATATAATTGAGCTTTTCTGTCATTTAGAACTGAGGTCATTGTACTTGGCCGCATCAGCAAGTTTGCGTTTTCGATGTCTTTTTTTGTGATTCGACAGAGCTTGATGATTCTGGCAGACCTTCCCGCATGGCTGTGGCTGGCCATCCTCCCCGAGCATTATCTCGTCACAGGTTTTTTGCCCGCCGTGGATGTTTCTTTTGTGATCCGTCAGAGCCTTGGAACTCTTGCAAAGCTTCCCGCATGGCCGCTGCTGACCATCCTCTCCGACTACGATCATGTCACAGGTTTTTTGTCCGCTGTGCTCTTTTCTTTTGTGATCCGACAGCCTCCAGCTATTCTTGCAGACCTTTCCGCATGGTTGTTGCTGGCCATCCTTCGCGATCAACATCACACCACAGATTTGCTGGCTAGAGTGGACTCTGTTTTTGTGGTAAGTCAGTTCTATAGCATTCCTGAGAACCTCCCCGCATGGCCCTGACTGGCCATCGTTACCGACCACCAGCATGTCACAGGTTTGTTGCCCGGTATGGAGTCTGCCTTTGTGATTCCTCAGGGCTAGCGCATTCTGGCAGACCGTCCCGCATGGCTGCAGTCGGCCATCCTCCCCGATCACGCTCACGTCACAGGCTTTTAGCCCGCTGTGGACTTTACTTTTATGAGACGACAGGACCAAAGCATTCTTGTAGACTTTTCCGCATGGTCGTGGCTGGCCATCCTCTCCAACCAGAGGCACATCACAGGTTTGTTGCCCGCTGTGATCTTTTCTTATGTGAACCGACAAAGCTGTAGCACTCTTGCAAACAATCTCGCATGGTCGTCTCTGGCCATGCTCTCCAATCACAATCAACTTACAGGCCGCTTGCCCGACAGCTTCAGTTTTATAGTCTGCCCCGGCATCCATTGATTTTGAGGCGACCCCGTCTAAGGCGACCCCGTCTAAGGCGACCCCGTCTGAAAAGTTCCTGCCATAGGCAGGGTTGCTATCAATGCCTTGCGGCTGTGGATAAACCAGTCGGTCAAATACGCATTGAAGTTGATTGGCAGGGAAATCATCCAATGTTTTTAAAGGCGAGGAATCGCTGGCGTTTAGAGGATCAAAATAGCCAATGCAACGAAGACACTGCGCATTCGTCAAATGGGGGCATGAGCTTTGTCCGGAATTTAGTGACGATTCAGCAAGCCAACTACTATCGGATGATTGTCTGAGTATACAAATGCCACGACAGGGATAGACAAAACAATTTAAATCCAGAGTATGCAAGTCTTCTTGAGGGCCTCTTTTGTCGTCGCCATAGTCAGTATTCAGTGGGCTGTTGAAAGAGGCTTTAGGGTGGGTGGTTGCCCCTGATGGTCTCTGGCCGGATGGTTCTGATGGTGGTAGTGTCCGATGATGTCCAGAGCCAAACATCATAGTGATGGCCAAATCCGGTTTGCCTTCCTGCGCCTGCGTGGATGCTGTCTCTAATTGTTGAATCAGGCCAAACAGAAGTGAATCAAGGTTCAAATAGCTTTTTAAAACCCAACCGACAGCAACAATCACTTCTACAGGTAACGATGAATAAGGGCCGGGGCTTAGAGGAGAGTCTTTGCCGGTCAGGATCAGTTTGTAACCAACCCGCAGATGGGTAGTATAAAGCCATTGCCACAAAGTTGATTCAATTATGGTCGTTTTTACTCCATAGTCGCCAGGTCTGTGTGGTTTATCATCAAGGGAGAAATGTGTTCCTGCATAGCTGTTTGCTTCGGCGATGTCTGACGCGTCGTGCGTCAGTTTTTGCCAGTCACGCTCTGTATAAAAGTGCTGGTTGGTCTGTTCGAGCTCGACAATATAACGTTCTGTCAACGGTTCGCCCCGACAGATAACAAACGGCAGTAGTAGTAAAAATATCGCAAAGAGTGAGTGCTTAATAATTATATCCTTGCATCCTGGCCTACAGAGAGAAAAGATAGATCATGATAATAACCGTGTTTTTCCGTTATTTAGAACTGAGGCCATCATTCCGATCCAGATCAAGAGCCTTGCGTTTTCGATGAGTTTTTTTGTGATCGTACAGGGCTTGAGTATTACTGCAGATTTTCCCGCATGGCCGCTGCAGGCCATCCTTCCCGATGACGGTTACTTCACAGGCTTGTTTATTGCTGTGGGTGCGTCTTTTGTGACTCAACAGGTCCAGAACATTCTTCCAGGTCGTCCCGCATGGTCGTGGCTGGCCATTCTCGCCAACCACGGTCATGCTACAGGCTCGTTGCCCGCTGTGAACCTTGCTCTTGTGACTAGACAGAGATAGAGCATTCTTTAGGACAATTCCGCATGGACGCGGCTGGCCATTCTCCCCGACTAATATGACATCACAGGTTTGTTGTCCGGTGTGCTCTTTTCTTTTGTGATCCGACAGTGCGCAAGCGTTCTTGCAGACCTGACCGCATGGCCGCAGCAGACCGTCTTCCCTGACCACGGATACGCCACAGGTTTTTTTCCCACTGTGGGCCATGCTTCTGTGGACGGACAGCGCTTTAGCATTTTTGCAGACCTTCCCGCATGGTCGTTGTTGGCCATTCTTTTGAATCACGGTAACGTCACAGGTCGGTTGCCCGGAAATGTTAGCTGCACAGGCAGCCTCTGCGCTCGTTATATATGCAAGGTTGCAGTGACATTCCGGGCTACTATCACAGCTGCTCGTCTGTGTCTTGGATGGTTGGTCAGAGTCGCATTGTAGCTGAGTGGCAGGGAGGCCATTCAATGCATTGAAAAGCGAGTAGTTTCTTTCGCTTGAAAGATCAAAATAGTCTATGCAACTAATGCATTGTCCTCTCGCTAAATGGCGACATGAGCTTTGTACCCAGCTCAGCGGCGATTCATCGTGCTTTCTGCTATCAGATGATGGTCGGAAACAGCAAACGCCATAACAGGGGAAGACGAAACAATTTAAATCCAAAGAATGCAGATCTTGCTGAGGACCATCGTTACCGGCGCCATAGTCAGTATTCAGTGGTCTGTTGAAAGAGCCAGCAGTATGGGTGTTGGCTTTATGGGTTTGCTGCCTGGATGATTCTGATGGCCGGTGTGATTGTTGTCCATCTCCAGAGCCAAGCATCATAGTTACGATGGCAAACGGATGATCCTGATTCGCCTCTTTTTGTTCAATTGGGTTAAACGGCGGTGAGCTGGGGTTCCAATAGTTTTTTAAAAGCCAGTACACAGCGGCAATCACTTCTATAGGTATCCATGAATAAGGGTTGAGATCGAGAAGAGCGTCTCTGTTGGTCAGGATTAGTTTGTAACCAACGAGCAGATCAGTGGCGTATGGTAAATGCCGCGAAATCGATTCAGCAGGGGGTATTTTTACCACGAAACTGCACGATCTTTGTTGTTTGTCATCAAATGGTGAAGCTGATCCTGGATAAGTGTTTGTGTCGGCAATGTCTGGAAATGTGCGCCGATCACGCTTTAAAGAAAAGCTCTGGTCTGGATAATCCGCATTTTTTTGAAGCTCAACAAAAAAACATTCTGTTAACGGTTTGGCCTGACAGGTGACAGAGAATTTCAGCAACAACACTGCCGCAAAGAGTGAGTATTGGATAATTCTAGCCCTGCGTTCTGGTTTATAGAGAGGAAGGATAGATCAATAAAATAAGTCCGTATTTCCGTCAATTACGGCTGAGGTGATTATCCTGATCTACATCAACAGGCTTCCGCTTTCGGTGTCTTCTTTTGTGTTTCGACAGAGCTGTGGCACTGTTGCATAGCTGTCTGCATGGCTGCAGTTGGCCGTCCTCCCCGACCAGAGTCGCGTTACAGGTTTGTTGCTCGCAGTGAGCGTTGCTTTTGTGCCTGGAATGCGATTTTCTTTTGTGAAGCGACAGAGCTTGAGCATTCTTGCAGACCTTCCCGCATGGCTGTTGCTGGCCATTCTCCCTGACCACTGTCAAGTCACAGGTTTGTGGCCCGCTGTGGGCTATTCTTTTGTGATGCCACAGGGCTCTATTATTCTTGCAGACCTTCCCGCATGACTGCTGCTGACCATTTTCCCCGACCAATGTCGCCTCACAGGTTGGCTGATGCTTGTTGTGGAATAGGCGTTTGTGATCAAACAGAGCTTGAGTATTCTTGCAGACCTTGCCGCATGGCTGCTGCTGGCCATCCCCGCCGACCACTGTTTCGTTACAGGCTTGTGGTCCTGTGTGGGCTCTTCTTTTGTGGTCCCACAGGGCTCTGCTGTTGTTGAAGACCTTCCCGCATGAGTGCTGTTGACCATCCTTCCCGACCACTGTTGCCTCACAGGTTGGTCGCTGCCCGCTGTGGAATTTGCGTTTGTGTTCTACCAGGGCTTGAGCGTTCTTGCAGACCATGCCGCATGGCTGCTGGCCATCCTCACTGACCACTATTCCGTCACAGGTTTGTGGCCCGGTGTGGGCTCTTTT
>NZ_JAHHPS010000568.1:0-17036 GCF_024606275.1 Endozoicomonas sp. SESOKO4
TGTTGCTACTGTTGCTACTGTTGCTACTGTTGCTACTGTTGCTACTGTTGCTACTAAAGCTGTTGTCTGTCGTCTGTCAGGCCGAGCCGTTGACAGAACGTTTTGTTGTCGAGCTTGAACAGAATGCAGTTTTTACAAACCAGAGCTTTTCTGTAAAGGATTACCAGCATAAATGGCCGGACAGCCCGTCAGACATTACCGATACAAACGGCTATGCAAGATCAGATTTACCGCTTGACGAAAAACGACACAAACTTGTCGGTTACGGGGTAAAAACCACCCTTATTGAATCAATTTCATGGCAATGGCTTTGCGCTACTCATCTGCTGGTTCGTTACAAACTGATCTTGACCACCAAAGACTCTCCTCTGTTTTACACCCCTTATTCATGGGTGCCTGTAGAAGATGTTTGGGTGTGAATTGTTTCATCCACCCCTGTTACGGCGTTTGCCAATTCCGATCATCATCTGATGGCAGAGAGCCCGCTCGATCGCAGCTGGATTCCCTGGAAAATTTGACAAGCCACACAGAAGCTATCACCGGACAAAGCTCACGCACCGATTTGGTCAATAGACACGGCCATAGCTACAAAAGTCATTCTGATACTATGCAGAATATATATTCCAATGAAACGTCGCTTTTCGAAATGTCGTTTACCCTGTCCACACCCCCACCAAGAACTTCAGAAACAGAGCAAACAACAGAATCATTCCAATTGGACCAGACCCAGACTAAGATGTTATTGTCGTCTAACAACAGCGTAAAGCACCATGGTCAACATACCTGTGACGTGACCGTCTTCGGGGAGGATAGTCAACCGCGACTCTGCGAGACAGTCTGCAAGAATGCCAGAGTCCTGTCGGATCACAAAAGAAGATTCCACACCGCACAACAGACCTGTGACGAGATGGTATTCGAAGAAGATTGCCAGCAGCGCCCGTGCGGAAAGACGTGCAAGAATATTCGATCTCTTTCGGTTCACAAAAGCAAATACCACACCGGTCAGGCAACCTGTAACGAAATCTTGGCCGAAGAGGATCGCCGACCGCGGAGATGCGGGACGATTTGCAAGAGTGCTAAAGCCCTGACGGAGCATAGAAGCATGCATCGAAAGCGCAAGCGCGTTCAGGTGCACTTCTCCCAATGAACACTAGTTGCCCTCTTCTGCCTGCTCCCTCTCTCCACTGTCGAGCTCAGATGCCAGCCGATAATCATCCCGTCCGCTTTTCTTGGCCACATACATGGCCTGATCAGCAGCCTTGAGCAGAGCTTCGGCATCAGTGCCGGTATCTTCTGATGTCGCAATTCCGATACTGGTGCCTACGTGTCTGGCTTCGCCATTCAGATCGTGGGGTTCACGGATTGTGGTGAGAATCTTCTCAGCAATCAGTTTGGCGTCCGATGCTTCCGCCACATCATCCAGAATGATGGCAAACTCATCCCCCCCTAACCTGGCAACCAGGTCACCTTCACGCACACATTCCTGCAACCTTTGTGACACACTTCTCAGCAGAAGATCTCCGGCATCGTGCCCAAGGGTATCGTTAATTTCCTTGAAGTGATCCAGATCAAGGTACATGACAGCAGTGCTCTTATTCCGCCTCTGACTCCTGGCTAATGAAGCACCCAGAAACTCTTTGAACAGTGTCCGATTAGCCAGCCCTGTCAAACTGTCGTACTTCGCCATCAGCAACAACTGATTTTCCAGCTTCTTGCGCTCGGTAATGTCTTGAAACAATAAAACGCAACCCTGCACTTCCTGCCTGTCATTAACAATAGCCGCCATATTGTATTCAGCATCAAAGTGGCTTCCGGAAAGTGTCCAAAGTTGTCTATCTGATGTATGAAAGACACCTCCAGCGACCATCGTATTCTCAAGTATTTCTGACTCTTGCCACTTTTCCAGAGCCTCTTCCCCTTTAGCGTCGTATACAAACTGACTGATGTGTTTTCCCAACAGATTTTCTTCTGTTCCTCCAAGCATGGCGCAGGCGGTTGGATTGATGAACGAAATCTTGCCATCGGGATCAAGACCGGCGATGCCTTCACCGGCATTATCCAGCAACAACTTATTCTTTCGGCTGATCCAGCGAAGCTCCCTTGAGACTTGCTCTAGCTCAATCCGCTGTTCTTCCAGCTGCAGAAACACCTTAACCTTGCCCAACAAGATATCCGGATTGATGGGTTTTGGCAGATAATCAACCGCACCCGCCTGATAGCCTTTACTGATGTAGGACTGATCCTTGTTTATGGCGGTGACAAAAATGATAGGAATATTGGCTGTCTGCTTGTTGCTGTGCAGCAAAGTCGCCGTCTCAAAACCGTCCATGCCCGGCATCTGCACATCCAGAAGGATCACCGCAAAATGGTGATGAAGCACTTCTGATAAAGCCGCTTCACCAGAGTCCACTTTATGTATTTCGGCTCCCAACGGCTTGAGAAGCTTGTTCATGGCCAGCAGATTCTCAGGACGATCATCCACGACCAGAATTTTGACTTTCGGCTTGTCATCCATGACCGCCCTCCTGACTCATTCATGTCTCAGGTTTGAAATTCTTGGATTTTAAGCAGACAGCCATATCACTCAAGTCCAGCACATGGTCCACACAACCGGTTGCAATGGCTGATTTGGGCATTGTCGGCACCTCGGCTGTTTCGGGATTCTGGACAATGGTTAATCCGCCTGCCTGTTTAACAGCCCTGACACCCTCTGCCCCATCTTTATTGGCGCCCGTTAACAGGACACCCACCACTTGTGTACCAAAAACATCGGCAGCAGATTGAAAGAGGACATCCACCGAAGGTCTGGAATGGCAGACCGGGGCATCAATGCTCAGGCTCAGGGTTTCCCTATCTTCAACCTGCAAGTGGTAACCACCAGGAGCCAGGTAAACATGATTGTCGACCATCTTCTGCTTGTCATAAGCAATACTGACCGGCAGTGGTGATGTTTTCCCCAGAAATTTTGATAAGCCTTCTTCATCACCGGACGCCAGGTGTTTGGTAATAATAACGGGATACGAAAAACAGCTTCCCAGTTCCAGAAGCAGGGATTCCAGTGCTGAAAGCCCTCCGGCTGAGGCTCCGATCACCAATACCCCGTCGCTCATCAATTACCCTTTCTGTAGATGCGCTGGTCCCGATCAGTGACTTCCAGCTGATTACCGATTGAACTGAAGAGAATATTTTCCCGCTTGCCAACACAGAGCACACCTCTGGAACAGAGACTGTCAAATAGCAGTTGCAACACCCGATCCTGTAGCTCCTGATTGAAATAAATGAGTACATTTCGACAAAGAATCAGGTTCATTTCCCCGAATACACCATCCGTCACCAGATTATGATTAGCAAAGGTAATATGATCAGCCAGTCGTCCATTGAACTTCACGGAGTCATATCCTCTGTGAAAGTAGTCTGATAACTCTTTCTTGCCTCCTGTCTTGCGGTAGTTCTCCTCATAAAGAGCCATCTCGGCTTCCGGATAGATACCGCTTTTGGCATGACGCAATGCCTGATCGTTAAAGTCTGTGGCATAGATCTGACAGCGATCCAGCAGACCCTCTTCATCGAGAAGAATAGCCATGGAGTAGGCTTCCTGACCACTGGCGCAGCCCGCATGCCAGATTTTGATAAACGGATAGGTTTTCAGAATCGGGACTATGTTCTCCCGAAGAGACTTGAAGAAATCCGGGTTCCTGAACATCTCTGTCACAACCACCGACATATCTTTAACAAAAACAGCGAAAGCAGACTCGTCATGAAGAAACAATGGAATCAAGTCACTGATGTGCTGAACGCCCGACATCTTCATGTGTCTTTTGACACGGCGGATTAAAGATGCTCTGGCATAGCTGCCAAACTGGTAACCATACTTTTCCTGAACAGCACTCAGAAGTAGCTTCAGTTCAAAATCCTGATACGAATCCCCGGGTTCTGTCATTTGAATAACCAGACCTTCATCATTTCAACCAGTTTGTCGATCTCCACCGGCTTGGTCATATAGTCATTGGCGCCCGCTTCTATACACTTTGCCTTATCATCGGACATGGCCTTGGCTGTCAGTGCAATGACAGGCATACTCTTAAACCGGTCAACTTCACGCATTTTGGTCATGGCTTCATAGCCGTCCATCACCGGCATCATGATGTCCATCAGCACCAGCTCAATACCCTCTTCTTCATCGAGCTTATCGAGGGCGTTTTGTCCATTATCAGCAATGACCACTTCCAACCCAATTCCCTGCAAGCCCTTGGATAATGCAAAGGTGTTGCGAAGATCATCATCCACCAGCAGAATTTTATGACCTTCAAGGGATTTGTTATTCACCGACTTAGCTGCAGGCCTTAATTCGGCAGGAGCCGACTTTTCGATCGAATGAATGAAAAGGCTGATCTCATCCATCACCCTCTCGGAAGCATAATCCCCCTTCATAACCAGAGCACGGGTATATTTCTGCAGCTCTTTCTGGTCTTCTGCCGACAACTTCTTATCGGTATGAATGATGATCGATGGCATGTTGTCGCCCATCTTTTCCTGAAGCTTCTGTAAAAACGCCAGTCCACTGCTGTCTGGTAAATCGACATCCATCACCAGACACTGCCAGTGATTCTCTGACATTGACTGTTCGGCTTCTTCAGCGGATGAAGCCTCGGCGATATTCATCCCTTTTTCTCTCAGCATTTTCGCCAGGTGTGATCGACTCTCTGCATCAATGTCCAATAACAGAGCATGTTGGATATCTTTTGAGAGAGCCGTTTTAAGCGTGCTGAAAACCTTTTCCAGGTCACCTACCGACACCGGCTTGACCAGATAACCAACAGCCCCCTGTCGCTCTGACTCATCAGGATCACGTCCCGAAACGATGTGAACCGGTATGTCTTTTGTCATAGCATTCTTCTGCAACTGCCTGAGCACATCTTCACCATCCATATCTGGCAGGCCAAGATCCAGAATAATGGCCATAGGCTGCTCTTCGATCGCCGTCTGAATCCCTTCCTTACCATTGGCGGCCACCAGACATTGATAACCATGACTGCCGGAAAGCTGTTTGACGATATCCGAGAAATGCTGATCATCTTCAATGATCAGAATATTCTTTCCAGCTGTGGACCTTTTCTTTTTGATCGGAGGCTTATCAGCCACAGGAGCCGAGTCAGCTTTAGCTTTTTTTTCAGCAGGAGCGGAAGCGGCTTTTTGATAACCGTCACTGGTAGCGGGTGAATAACTGTCAGCCGTGACTTTTGCGCCATCAATTGAGCAAACGGCATTATCAGGCAGATAAACCGTAAACGTTGTTCCTTCTCCTTCGGCACTCTCTATGCCGATATGACCACCCAACATAGAAGTCAGTTCACGTGAGATTGCCAAACCTAACCCGGTTCCACCGTACTTTCTGCTGGTTGAACCATCCGCCTGCTGGAATGCCTCAAAGATGGCATCCTGCTTTTCTTCCGGAATGCCTATCCCGGTATCCCTGACTGCAAAGGCAACATAGGTTTCGTAGCCATGACCTGCCTTACGGGTTGAGTTGAATACCCGGATATAGACGCCCCCCTGTTCCGTAAACTTAAAGGCATTAGACAGGAAGTTTTTGATAACCTGCATAACCCTTTGGCTATCGGTGAGAATAACTCTGGTCGTCCCGGGATCTATATCCACAGAGAAATCCAGTCCCTTGTTTTCAGCCAGAGGTTTGAACAAAGTCCGCATACTGGAGCACAGCTCTTCAATATCCATATCTTCCAGATTGACACTCATCTTGCCGGCTTCAACCTTGGACAGATCAAGAATATCATTGATCAAATCGAGAAGTTCCTTCCCACCGCTGTAGATCACTTGTGCGGATTCAATCTGGTCTTCGTTAAGGTTACCTTCATCGTTATCTGCCAACATCTGTGCCAGAAGGAGAAGTGAGTTCAAAGGCGTCCGTAATTCATGGGACATATTGGCCAGGAACTCAGACTTGTATTTACTGGCCTGTTCCAGCTCTTCTGCCTTCTCTTCCAGGGTTTTTCTTGAAAGCTCAATATCCAGATTTTTTCGTTCAATCTCAGCTTTCTGTTGCTGAAGAAGCTCGGTTTTTTCTTCCAGCTCAGCGTTAGACTTCTGCATCTCCTCACTCTGGGCTCTTAGCTCCTCCTGGGACTCTTCCAACACTCTGGCCCGGCTTTCCAATTCATCATTGACAGAACGCAGCTCTTCTTGCTGCTCTTTCATGGCCTCTGATTGCCGCGTGGTCTTTTCGAGCAGCTGATTGACACGGTTACGGTATTGGGCAGAATTAATACCGATAGCGACACTTTCCAGAGCATCTTCGAGAAAGCCCCTCTGTTCATGCGTCAGCTCCCTGATAAGGGCAAACTCCAGAACTCCCTTAACTTCTCCCTCATAAACAAGCGGTACGGTAATAATCACTTTGGGAGACGTATTGCCCAATCCCGATTCAATTTTGATGTAATCTTCGGGAATGCCGGTCAACTCAATGGCCTGCTTCTCCAAAGCCGCCTGACCTACCAGACCTTCCCCGATCTCAAAAATGTTTTTGTTCTGCTGGCGTTTTTGCCAGGCAAAAGATGCCATCAGCTGCAATCGCTTCTCATCATCCATGACATACATGGCACCTGTCTGCATATGCAGGTAGCGGGCAAGGTAGGAGACGATGTTCTTACAGACCTCTGATAGCTCCTGCTCTCCCCTCATGCAGTTATTCAAACCTGCCAGACCTTCCTGCTGCCAGCTCTTGCGATCGTTATCACTGATAACATTTCTCAACTTCTCCGTCATCTCAGAGAAGCTGCGACTAAGGTCACTGATTTCATTGTGACCGCTGAGTACAGCACCCTGAGCATAATCACCCGACGCAACCCGATTAACCCAGGCAGTGATGGTTCTGATCGGTCTGACCAATCTTCGGGTAATGACCAGTGCAATCAGAATGACAATCAGGGCGGTAATCGCTGTGATATAGATCAGGCGATTTCTGAACTCAACAACAGAGACAAAGGCATCTTTCTGGCTCACTTCAGAGATAAGAGCCATAGGTGTGCCGGCGACCTCAATGGCATAAAAGGTTCCCAGAACACTCTCTTGATAGACATTGGTGTAGCTCTTGATATGAAAATGTTGATCGCCTTTATGACTGCCGGAGACATCTGAGTGAAGATCGAGTTCTCCACCAAAAAGTTCATTCAGCTCTGCATCGCTATCAAGACCGTGACTTTGATCATCCATGTTATGATCATGAAGTTCATGGAATACGCCATCGGTATCAACATGAGCCAACCAGTCCTGAGTCAGGATATTATCTGCCTTCAATATCATGGACTGGCTTGAATCCAGATCTGTACCGTAGCGAATGTAGCCATCATCACCAATAAGATAGGATTTCAGAACATCACTAAACTGGTTTTCGCTCTCAAAAATGTTTTGAACGTTATGAGCCAGTATCTGAACCGCCAGAAAGCCGATTGTTTCCTCTTTCTCATCCACCAGCGGCAGAATAAAGAAACTGACCTTCTGATCTCCAATGGGTGGATACGCAGTCACATCAGCATACTTGGGAACTACCTCTTTAAGGCTTTCACGGGCCGCTTTTGCAAGTGAGGTATTGGCAAGAGCCCCAATGAAAAGGTTTTTGCCCAGATCACTGTAGGCATTCACGGTATAAAGAATATTACCTTCAGTATCCCCCAAAATCAGATCGGAGTAATCGTAGTAACGTAAAAAGTCCACAAACTCACTGGAGTACTGATTCAGAATCTGATTATAACTGTCAGAATTAATGAACATTTCCGGTGATTTCTTAAGAGCCTTGCGACTCTCAATCAGATGTGACAGAAACTCCCGGGCCACTCCGGCCTTGATAAACAGGTTGGTGACTACCGAGTCAAAATAATCATTAATTTGCTGACTCAATAGCTGGTTGACAGTACTCAACTGTTCATAACGACTTTGAACGATGGTTTGTTTACCTTGACGGTATTCATTGAAACCAATCACCGTAATAGGTCCCAGCGACAAAACCATGAACCAGACAAAGAGTGTGACCGATAGACCATGCCTGAATTTTCTATCAGATGATTGTTGTGAATCCTGCATTTGTCTGGCCATCCCTGCCACTTAAATCCCAGTATGTAAGGTGTAATGCGCCTACCGCCAGAATTGCGAGACTTCAGCGGTTTATCCCTTATTGCATCGCCTATTTAAGGTAAAGTTTTAGAGCCGGTAAGCAGGAAAATAACACCGGTTATCCAATGGTGCTGGCAGAGCCTTGTCCCACATCACCGGAGGAAAAAGCCCTTTACCGCTGACGGAAGCAGTTTCCACAGATAAGAATACAGAATCGATTAAGAGCCCTTGTCCAAAAAAAAGCTTAAGATCTGATAATGGCTACGGCTCATACCCTGAAGATACAGGCCTCCAAAAGCAAGATATCGCTGCTGAAACAGTAAACAGTGCAATGCCCCGGCAAACCCGCTAGATTAGGTTAAATTCAGGCAATTAATCAGCACAGACAAAGCAGATTAAGGCTATGCAACTCAACCAGATCGTTTACAACCATTTTCATTGTTCTCATTCTAAAGAGTCAAGACTGGCCGTGATCGTGGGTACCAATGGTGCGGGTAAACCGCCTCAATGGAAGGTATCAAAGTTGCCTCGGGCACGTAGGGGCAGAAGCGTCCCGGATTCTGAATCGAATACTCCCTGTTCAACCTCGTCCGGAAAACGATCCAAACACCATTTTGCTTAACGAGTATCTTGATCTGGTTTACGCCGAAAAATGGCAGGAAGCAGAATAAAAGCGAAAAGCGTTGGACGCTATTTTTCAGGGGCAGGAACCGGCCCTGACCTAAGCTGACTTTTATATAAAAACCTTCAAATGGGGGCCCATATGAGACATCAAGCAATACAAATCATGGATACCGTGACAGAAGACGAGTACTTGAATTACGAAAGTACTTCAACGATTCGTCATGAATACTACAGTGGCTATGTGGTCGCTATGGCAGGCGACACGGCAAACCATAATAAGATCACTTTGAATCTGGCAACTCTTCTACATAGCAAACTGCCAGAAGGTTGTGAATTGTATTCATCGGATATGCGTTTAAAGGTCAAGGGACAGAAGGAAGTCAGTTACCGCTACCCTGACGTGTGGGTACGTTGTGGCAATGAATCATTGACCACTGAGACGACAGGTGAGGATGCCTGCCTGATCATTGAAGTTATGAGCCATGGAACCCGAACCGTCGATGAGACTTATAAAGTGACTGAGTATGCAGAAGCATTGAAACACTGCAATGGCGAGTATTTAATGGTCGATTCTGAGCGCCATTATGTGATATTGAAAGGCTGGGTAAATGGCAGGTTTATTACCAGGAGGAAGCTGACATCCATCGGATTGATTTATTTTGAATCTATAAAATCACAGTTTTCTGTCGAGGATATCTACCAGAAAATCCTGTTAAACTGAGCCCCATCCGGCATAAATCTGTGTTCATAATGTTGGCGTCAGATAAGCCGGTGGGTCTCACAACAGGCCCAAGCCAGATCGGAAAGATCGACTTCTCAGCCAATCAATGAATCATCTTGACCAACCATAACATGGTGCCGATCAGGCTGTATAAAGAGCAGGTTAAAAGGGCAATTTCCTGACGGGACAGTCGATCATTCGCAGCTTTCATAATGCTTACCTCGTACTTCATAATCGCTATTCAAACATTACACTTTCCAGTGTAGCGATCAGAGTCGGCGTCCAAATGGCTGGCAAAACATCAAAAACCTGATGCCCGCGGGTGTCGAGCCTGTTTTCGTCATTTGGGGGTCCATAAGCAGGAATAGATGAGCGGTCTTTTGATGATCCAGACTACCTGATTGGCTGTTTTTCGCCAGAAAAGCGTCAGGCTCCCAGATAAGCTTTCCGGACAGCATCATCCGCCAACAATTCATCACCGCCACCCTGTAACACGATACGACCGTTTTCCAGAACATAGCCCCGGTCTGCCAGTCTCAGAGCCTGGTTGGCATTCTGCTCCACCAGAAAAACCGTAACACCTTCTTCCCGGAGACGTTCGATAATTTCAAAAATCTGTTGGATAACAATCGGTGCCAGTCCGAGACTGGGCTCATCCAGTAACAGCAATTCCGGGCTGCTCATCAGGGCTCTTGCGATCGCCAGCATCTGTTGCTCTCCTCCGGACATAGTACCACCTCTCTGGTACAGCCGCTCTTTCAGACGGGGGAAGAGCTCCAGCACATGTTCATAGTTTTTCCGGAAAGGCTCACCATCGACAAAAAAACCGCCCATAGTCAGGTTTTCTTCAACAGACAATCTGGAGAAAATTCTTCGTCCTTCCGGGACAACAGCAATGCCTGAACGCATAATTTCGGAGGTAGGACGACCCGAGAACTCCTGACCCTTGTAGAGTATGGAACCCGATTCAGCCCGGGGTTCACCACAAATGGTCATCAGTAATGAAGACTTGCCAGCACCATTGGCGCCTATCAGAGTAACGATCTCACCTGCCGAGATATCCACACTGACGTCATCCAGAGCCTGGATCTTTCCATAGAAGGTAGACACGTTTCGAATGCTGAGAAGTGGTTCAGGTGCTGACATACTGCTACTGCCCTTTATTTATTCTGATTGTTATTTATTTTGACCGTTATTAAGAGTCATCGAAGATAACAGAAATACGTTTGCAAGACAGCCGGAAACTCACGGCTATCCCTCACCCAAATAAGCCCTGATCACCTCAGGGTTGTTGCGAATATCCTCCGGCACACCTGACGCCAGTGGACGTCCCTGATTGATGACATAAATCCGGTCAGAGATATCCATAACCAGCTTCATATCATGTTCAATCAATAACACAGTAACGCCATGATCCCGTCGCAGATCTGAAATCAGCTGATCCAGCTCTGCCGTCTCATTGGGATTGAGACCCGCTGCAGGTTCATCCAACATCAATAACTCGGGCTGAGTCACCATACAACGGGCAATCTCCAGTCTGCGTTGCTGTCCATAAGCCAGGTTACCCGCTTCACGATTGGCAAATTCGGTCAGACCCACTTTATCCAACCAGAACTCAGACCTCGCCATCGCTTTTTCTTCACTACGCCGATAGCCGGGGGTTTTAAACAATCCCGCCAACAACCCTGTATTCAGATGTCGGTGCTGAGCAACCAGAAGGTTTTCCAACACGGTCATGCCCTTAAACAGACGCACATTCTGGAAGGTTCTCACGATACCAAGCCGGGCTATTTTATAGCCCGGTACCTTCTCGATAGCCTGACCTTTATATTGAACAGAACCACCTGTCGCCTGATAAAAGCCCGTAAGGCAGTTAAAAACGGTCGTTTTGCCGGCACCATTGGGTCCAATCATGGAAACGATTTCACCCGGACGGATTTTCAGCGCCATCTGATCAACAGCCAGTAGTCCGCCAAAGCGCATACTCAGATCAGAAACGTCCAGTAAACATTCACTCATTCTGATTCCTCCATTTATACGCTTTCGGCCAATGATGCTGTCTTGACCGGACTGCCCGACTCAGACCTGCTCGATTTAGTCTTGATATGAGGCCGCTTCATGGGCATCAGCCCTTCAGGGCGCCATACCATCATACAGACCATCATTAACCCGAACATCAGCATCCGGTATTCTTGGAATTCACGGGCAAACTCAGGCAAAACGGTCATAATCACAGCGGCAAGAATGACACCGACCTGAGACCCCATTCCGCCCAGTACGACAATGGCCAGAATGATGGCGGACTCAATAAAGGTGAACGACTCTGGACTAATAAAACCTTGACGGGCAGCAAAGAAGGTGCCTGCAAAGCCGGCAAACGCAGCCCCTATGGTGAATGCAGACAGTTTGATGGCCGTAGGATTTAATCCCAGTGAACGACAGGCAATATCGTCTTCACGCAACGCTTCCCAGGCTCTGCCAATGGGCATTCTGAGCAGTCGATTGATCACAAAAAGCGTGGCAATCACCAGCAAAACCGCCAGTATGTACAGAAAAATCACCTTGTACTCACTGCTGTAATCAATGCCAAAGTATTCGTGGAAAGGAGCATTCCCTTCTTCCTTCGCCCTGCGTCCAAATTCAAGACCAAAAAGAGTCGGTTTCGGAATCTGACTGATACCGTTGGGACCACCGGTTAATGTCGTCCAATTGTTGAGCAGGATTCGAATGATTTCACCAAAGCCCAGAGTCACAATGGCCAGATAATCACCCCGAAGCCTGAGCACCGGGAAACCCAGAATAAACCCAAAGAAAGCAGCCAGAAAACCGCCCAACACCAGACTGCTCCAGAAATCGAGGCCCAGATATTGATTCAATAAGGCATAACTGTAGGCACCGACGGCATAAAAGCCGACATAACCCAGGTCAAGAAGACCAGCCAGCCCCACCACAATGTTCAGACCCAGTCCCAGCATGACGTAAATCAGAGCCAGAGTTGCCAGATCCACAGCGCCCCTGGAAACAAAGAATGGCCAGATCATCAATCCTGCTACTGCAAAGCAGATTAAAAGAGTTTTAGCCTCTTTTTTCTCAGTTGCTTTGATCAGCTTTGCTGCATTAATAGATGGCAACTGTTGTTTTATTCCTGAAAGCCCCTGATCGATTGGCGCTCTGAATAACTGAAAGAAGAAAACAACAGCCACACCTGCTGCTATCCAGAAGAGGGAAGAAGGATCAGCTAATGAAACCTTCAGCCCAACACCCGAGGGCTCAAGACGAACCCCCATCATCAGGCTGGTTAAAACCAGCAAAACGACTGCCGAGAGCACTGCCGGAGTATAGCGTAATGATTTCATACTTTTTCAACCTCCGGCTTGCCCAGAATACCTGAGGGTCTGAACAGAAGAATCAGAACAAGAAGACTAAAGGCGACAACGTCCTTATATTCCGTACTGAAGTAACCCGCAGTGAAGGCCTCCGTGACGCCGAGAATCAAACCACCCAACACAGCTCCGGGTATACTTCCGATTCCTCCCAGCACAGCAGCAGTGAACGCTTTAAGACCTGCCATAAAACCGATGTGAGGATTGATTACCCCGTAATACATACCAAGCAATACACCCGCTACCGCGGCAAGAGCCGCTCCGATAACAAAAGTGATCGAAATAATCTGATGCGTGTTGATTCCCAGCAGCCCGGTCATTCCAAGATCTTCAGCACAGGCTCTGCAGGCCCGCCCCATTTTTGACCTGGAGATGAACAGAGTCAGAGCCGTCATGGCAATAAACGTCACCGCAAAGATGATTAACTGCATGTACGACACAGTTGCGTGAAAACCCTCTTCAGGACCAAAAGTCCAGCCACCACTGATCATGCCAGGCATAGCTATATCCCTTGACCCCTGGGCAAGACGGACATAGTTCTGCAGGAAAATAGACATACCAATGGCAGAAATAAGGGCAATCAGCCGGTTGCTGTTTCTCAAGGGCCGATAGGCAACCCTTTCAACAGCATAACCATAGGTACTGGTGATAATGATGCTGATGACAAAGGCGGAAACCAGCATCAGTGAAACACTGTCTATTCCCATCATCGCTAACGCGGCCAGTACCGCAAAAGCGATGTAACTGCCAATCATGTAGATCTCACCATGAGCAAAATTGATCATGCCAATAATGCCGTACACCATGGTATAACCGATAGCGATCAGAGCGTACGTACTACCTATCGTCAAACCGTTAAGTAGTTGCTGAATAAGGTAAAAACCTGAATCCCCCATTCCACGACCTCGTTTTTTTATTCTTGTAAACGTTGTTTTTTCTACTATTTTTTACTTTTCTTCAGAGGGTTTGCTCTGACTCAGCCACAAGAAAGTCTGCGAAATATCATCCTCGACCTATCTGGGTCAAAACCCATATGTCAGGGCTGAAGATCTATAAAAAACCCCTCAATGTCGGGCCGATTCTCTCACACGACAAAGGCTCTTGGTAGGGATGGAACAAAAAAATAGCTGGCGGAAAATTCCCCATTAATCAGGGCCGTATTGCAACTGAATTCAGCCGTATTACACGAGATTCACTCATGAATAAGCAAAACCAAACCATTAACCTGAGCCTCAATAAAGAATATAAAGACTGGCTGAAAGCTCTGAAACAGAAGGTACTGTCGACTCAGCTCAAAGCAGCGGTTCAAGTAAATTCGACCTTACTGGCTTTTTACTGGGAATTGGGGGAGGACATTGTTCGTAGACAGGCTCAGGCTAACTGGGGCGACGGATTCCTGAAACAACTTAGTAAAGACTTGATGACAGAATTTGATGTACTCTAGCAGCATCAATGTCAATCAAATCGTCACTTTTGCTGACCCTCCTGCCAGCCAAAAGTCCAATCTGGTCAAGATATGCCCAACACCCAAACCTCTAACAACCTTGCCGCCTTCATCTGGTCCGTAGCCGACCTCCTGCGGGGCGATTTCAAGCAGTCCCAGTATGGGCGCATCATCCTGCCGTTTACCCTGCTGCGTCGCCTGGAATGTGTTCTGGAGCCCACCAGGGAAGCAGTGGTTGCCCAGCACGAAAAAGTGAAGGCTATGAACCTGCCTGAAGAGGGTATGGAGAAGATGCTGCTGCGTGCTTCTGGATTGTCGTTTTTCAATACCTCACCTATGAACCTGTCGAAGATGGGCCAGGGTGACATCAAGGACAACCTGGAAAACTACGTTCTGTCGTTTTCCAAAGATGCCCGTGAAATTTTTGAGCATTTCAAGTTCGATGAATTTGTCGGCAGCCTGAACGAAGCCAATTTGCTGTTTAAGGTAGTGGGAAAGTTTGCCACCATCGACCTGAGCCCGAAGGCCATCAGTAACCACGAAATGGGCCTGGTGTTTGAAGAGCTGATCCGCCGCTTTGCTGAATCCTCCAACGAAACGGCCGGTGAACACTTCACCCCAAGGGACATTGTTGAACTCACCACCTCCCTGGTGTTTATGGAAGACGACGATGCCCTGAACAAGGAAGGCATTATCCGCACTATTTACGACCCTACGGCAGGTACAGGCGGCTTTCTGTCGTCTGGCATGGAATATGTGTACGAGCACAATAAAGATGCTGTGATGCGAGCCTTTGGCCAGGAGTTGAACCCTGAATCCTACGCCATCTGTAAAGCCGATATGCTGATCAAGGGGCAAGATGTCAGCCGCATCAAACTGGGCAACACCCTATCGAACGATCACCTCAGTGGCGACCAGTTTGACTACATGCTGTCTAATCCGCCATTCGGGGTGGACTGGAAGAAGATCGAAGGCACCATTAAAGATGAGCATGAACATAAAGGCTACGACGGTCGCTTTGGCCCCGGCCTGCCAAGAGTGTCCGATGGTTCGCTGCTGTTCCTGATGCACCTGATCAGCAAGTTCAGGGACATCACGCCAGAGAACCAGAACCCCAGCCGCATCGGCATTATCCTCAACGGTTCGCCGCTGTTTACCGGCAGTGCAGGCAGTGGTGAAAGCGAGATTCGCCGTTATATTCTCGAAGCCGACCTGCTCGAAGCCATTGTCTCCCTGCCTACAGACATGTTCTACAACACCGGTATCGCTACCTATGTGTGGGTGCTGAGCAATAAAAAGTCCGATGAACGCAAAGGTAAAGTGCAGCTGATTAACGGCGTAAACCTGTGCGGCAAGATGCGTAAGTCCCTGGGTTCCAAGCGGAACATAATGAGTGAAGCTGACCGTCGCATCATTACCCAAAACTTTGGAGCCTTTACAGAAGCATCCGAAGAAAACTTTACCGCCAAAATTTTCGACAGTCATGAATTCGGCTACCGTCGTATTACCGTGGAACGCCCACTTCGCCTGTCCGCCCAGATTACTGATGACGCTGTAACGGGTCTACGCTATGCACCCAGGCCGTATAACGCCGTTATGCGCTGGATGGTTGAAGAATTCGGCACAGAATGTCATACAACCTTGGCAGACAATGAAGAAGCCATCCGCACCAAAATCAAAAAAGACTTTAAAGAACTGAAAGAGAAGCAGATCAAAGAGGTACTGAACGACAAACTCTGGCTGTTCCAGCGGGGGCTGATGGAGAAAGCCCAGACTCTGCAAAATGCAGTCGGAACGGTACTGTCCAACGACTTTAACCAGTTTGATAAAGACCTGAAAGCCGCCCTTAAAGCCGCTAATTTGAAGTTGGATACCAGAGAGAAAAAGCAGTTCCTCGATGCCGTCACCTGCAAGAACCCTGAAGCCGAGCCAGTCATCAAAAAGGTGCTGAAGGGCGGCTCCTCGTCGTCCATGACGCCGCCGCATACCGTTCATCCTGAACATAAAGAAACCCAACCGCTCTACGGCGCATTTGAATACAAAGGCAAAATCGTCGAATTCCAGACCGATGGCGACCTGCGGGATAACGAGAATATTCCTCTTGATCCATCAATGCCCACCCATATCCTGATCGAAACCTACTTCAACCGGGAAGTGGCTCCCCATGTATCCGATGCCTGGATCAATGCCGACAAGTGCGATGCCCAGGATGGTGAGATTGGTATTGTGGGTTACGAGATTCCCTTTAACCGACATTTCTATGTGTATCAGCCGCCCCGTGCGCTGGAAGCCATTGATGCTGACCTGGATGCGGTGAGTGCTAGAATCATGAGTCTGTTACAAGAGGTTCACTCATGAGCAAACACAAGAAAACCGATAGTTTGAGTTTGTACCCTTTAAATCAGTGGTTGCCGACAGGCAATCCACTGGATTTTTTTGGTAGGTGGCGTGTTAGTTGTTGGGGAGGCGTTGACGGATGAGTAATTCCAGCTGGTCTATTTTTTCGTCGCTTCGTTTAAAGCCTGCATGGGTGGCTTCAGTAAGCGCACCAATCGCAGCTTTAATATTTGAGAGTTCACGGTCATGCTGGTCAAACCGTTTGTCGTGTTCGCCAAGATGTTTTTCTATTTTGTCAAAACGCAACCGGTTCTCTCGCTGGTTTTCGAGCACAATCTTCTGTGTTTCCCCGGTAATCTCGATGAGCCGGTGTACAGCGTTATCCAGCGATTCAAAATGG
>NZ_JAHHPS010000569.1:0-1265 GCF_024606275.1 Endozoicomonas sp. SESOKO4
GTTGTAGATAATGCCCAAAAGCTCGTGTGGCGCGTATCTTATCAGCAAGGTTGTCAGTGTCTCTGTGGATTCCAGCCCTGAATTGATGCACTGAAAAGCTTCTGATGCCATTGCAGTTAAACCGATTAGAAGTGCTGTCTCTGTGTCCAATGCGGCGTCATTCAATTGATGGACAATGCTTTGCGGAGAATGATATTCACTGACATTTTTAGAAAGCAATGCATTGGAAAATGCCTGAACGTAGCTTTCTCCGGTATAACGGCTATGCAACACTCTAAAGTAGGCCGAAAGTTCATCCATGGTAAGAAAATGAGGACCAAGAAAAGCAAGAAACATCAGTACTAAATCATTATTAACACCAATATCACTGAAATAATGTTCCGCTGAACCTAAATGAAAATAATGAAAACAAGGATTAGTTCTGTCATTTATGTTGACAGACAAAAACATCTTTTCAAAAAGGCTTTTTGCCATTGCATTGATTAACTCTTTATCATTCGAATTTCTTCCATTGATCTTATTTATATTTATAGTGAATATATGATGTATAAGTCTGAGTACATCTTGAATGCGATTTTTGTGAAATCGTTCATCCATGGCCACATAATTAAAATAAAAGTTTATCAGACGTTTAAAGTCTTGCTCAGTCACTTCGTAATTTTCACAAATTTCCAGTCGCCCATCTCCAGATACATGGTCAGAGGCTAAATTAAGATTGACAAAGCCAATGCGGATGTTTTCAAGTGGGCTCTGGTCTGTGTGTCTCGGTTTTCGGTTTAAAGGCAGTTTTGAGTTCGCCTTGAAATAGTCGTAAAATTCTCTAAGGATATAGGCGTCATTTGCCAGCCCCTGCTGATAAAAAAAAACACTGAAAATAAAAGCGTCTTATAGGAATACCATAAGGTCATACTTTCACCTGCTCTCGTTAAAACAACTGCACTACTACAACTGACATTTATCAGCAATAAATAAACCACTGTCGCATAATAAAGCCCTGAAGGCTGAATTATTCAGGGCTTTGGTAAAAGACAGTTTAGCTCTGTTTTAATACACTCGTGAAAACATATAGCAATCGATGCCGTTTATAGTAGGTAGCAATAATGGGCAGAAGATGTATCTCTGGCTCTCAGGCAAATACAGCCTCAAGCAATACACCAGTAATGTGCACACATTCAATAAAAAGACTTGTCGATCACCTTCATGTATGATGAAGGTGTTTCCCGGCAAAACGGGCAGTCCCTCTGCTCATGTACAATTCGCCCGGC
>NZ_JAHHPS010000570.1:0-7877 GCF_024606275.1 Endozoicomonas sp. SESOKO4
CTCTGACGGGCAAAGGGTCAAGGCTGGATTTCGACCAGCACCGGGAGGACAGTCGAAAACGATTGGAAGCCCGATACGACAGCATTACCCCATCAAAACTCAACCACTATCAAAACACCAAAACTATAAATCTTCGACAGCAGTGAGCATTTCCCAGGATCGATCAGTATTTTTGTGATTGAAAATCCATCGATTGGTGAAGCACTCTGACAATTAATACGCCATTCACCGTTTCTCTGAAGAAAACGATATGAGCCTTCACAGGGTATGATTTGAGCCCTTTTCTGAGGTCATCCCGGCATCGAGCAAAGCCCGGTGTTTTGGCCAGTCGTTGAAAGGTATCAAAAAGATTTCGGATATACAGATCAGCTTGCTCTTCTCCAAACTCAGTAAAGGTATAGTCATATATGCCTTCCAAATCCTGTCGTGCACGGGGCTTGAACAAGTACTGCTTGTATGGGGGCATAAGGGTTACCGTTTTTTCATTTGGGAAAGGAACTTTTCAAGTTCAAGATCAACCGGTTCACCACTGTTATCACCTTCGTCAATCATTGCCCTCAATTGCTCCAAGTTTGACGAAGCTTTCTGTTCTCTCAGGTTTCTTAACGCCTCGCGCACCACTTCACTGACGGATGAGTACGCACCGGAATCGACCAGCTGTTGAGCATAGCCCTGAAGTTCGTCTCCAAGGCTGATGGTTAATGTTCGAGCCATATTGCACCTCTTGTAAGAATATGTCTTACAGAGTATAGGCGGTAAATGAGTCGAAAGCATCATGGAAATCCCCCGCACCATCAACGACCCCATCCAGTTCCTGTTCTGGTCTCTGGATGAAATCTACCCCGTAGCCGTGGGTCTGATCTGGGGTATCTGGTTTGACCAGCTGCTTCTGGGCATGTTTCTGGGCTGGATAGCAATTCGTGTCTATCGACGATTTCGGGATCGTCACCCTGACGGCCACCTGAGCCACCGGCTTTACTGGCTGGGTTTTTATTTTGTGAAAGCCAGAACCTTGCCCAACCCTTATGTCCGGGTCTTTTACCCTTCCCGAAAATGACCATTCAAGACTATCTGCGACGTTTGAAGCAATGGCGTCAGCAGCTCTGTGTGGACAGGCTGATGCTGCTGGTACTGGTGCTGACGAATGCACTACTGCTTTTCCAATGCCTCAGTCGCAAACCGGCTGTTGAGCTGACTTTGCCATTGATGGATGGGCAGATCGTCATTCACTCCGGTGAGGCTTCGCAGATCTATTACGAATGGTGGGGACTGTCTCTGGCTGAATTACTGGGCAACCTCAATCCGCAGAATCTGTCGTTTGTTGAATCCAGGCTGCAAAGTCTGCTTTCACCCAATCTGCACCGGCAAGTCCATGAAACATTGAATCGGCAGTTCCACCAGTTACGGGAAGACCATGTTTCGCTGAGCTTTGAGCCATTGCAGCTTGAATTTGATGAAAACACTCATGAGGTCAGAGTGACGGGAAACAGTGCTCTCTCATCGGGCCATCAACGCCTGTATGGGCAGAAAACCTTTACCTTTCAGTTCAGTCTGATCCATTATCGCCCTGTGCTTGCTGTCATTCAGATTGAATCTGATCTCAAGTAACCTTTCCTTATGAGATTTCCGACGATACCATCGTCCTTGCTCAAGCCTCAATGGCCCCGGCAGTTAAATATGTCCAACATTGGCCAATACCAACTTTATCAAGCCCAACATTGTGCTGTCAGTATCTATCCAAGTTGGTTCCGTCACACGATTAACCCTAAGAGATCATCGTAAAGACTTGTCATGTTAGAAATTAATTTTGCCCAGGGTGTCGGGCTGTTTGCCTTTATTGTCGGAGCAAGTGCATTCCTTCATCAAAACGGCCGGCGTTTTCGACTACACCTGACCGTATTTCAAATCCTGTTATGTATTCACTTTATTATGATGGGTGCATTCACGGCCGCGTTTGGCTGTGGGATCAGTGCGGCAAGAAGTTATGCTTCAACCAGAACGAAATCAAATAAAGTCATGTGGTTCTTTATTTCGTTATTATGGCTTATGGGTTTACCCAGTTTACAACATAGCTATGAATTGCTA
Organism: Endozoicomonas sp. SESOKO4; assembly: GCF_024606275.1. Taxonomy (NCBI): domain Bacteria; kingdom Pseudomonadati; phylum Pseudomonadota; class Gammaproteobacteria; order Oceanospirillales; family Endozoicomonadaceae; genus Endozoicomonas; species Endozoicomonas sp. SESOKO4. The sequence goes on from NZ_JAHHPS010000570.1 coordinate 2,086, forward strand.
ACCATTTTTGGTGCATCTTTAGTAACCTGGGGTTTATTTCAGGTTGATGGAATAAAATTGCGTCTACTTGTCTTGTTTAATTCATTCTGTTGGCTGACAAATAATTTGCTGCTAGGTTCTATTGGCGGGACATTGATGGAGACGACATTTATTATTGTCAACTTGTATACGATATCTAAAATGTTCATTTCAAGACGTGCTATGTAGTCATTTATTGAGAGATTCCTTTATGAACAAAACGCATGTTGTTTCCGTCTGTTTGTATTGTTCATTGACTCTGGCAGCTGCACCAGTCAAGTTGCAGGTATCACCGGGTCAGCAGCAACCCGTAACCCTGAGTCGTCTACACCTGAATCGAATTATCACGCCTTTTGCGGCTCCCCAGATTCGAACCATTGATCAGGCTGATATTCGGATTGAAGGTTCAGTGATTTATCTCTCTTCGCAGCAAGAAAAACCTTTTGTCGTGTACATCACCCCTCATGATAATGAGTCTCATGCCCTTTCTTTGCTGGTAACACCACTGGATGTTCCTCCCAAAGAAATTCAGCTGTCACTATCAAAACAATGGCAGCAAAAAAATCAGCCATAACAGGGCATTAGCAAAACGATTCGAAGAAACCTCGGACTATCAGCAGGCTATCACGGAAGTGCTTGCTGCGCTGGTGAGGGGACAGATACCGGAAGGTTATGAACTGAGCATGTTGCATCAATCCGATATTCAGCATTGCGAGCAGGACGGCCTGATGTTTGATTTTTCCAAAGGCCAGCAGGTTCAGGGGCATCACTTCAGCATTCTGATAGGCACTGCCCAGAATAACACCGAAAAGCCGCTTACATTCCATGAAAGAAATTGTCAGGGCAGCCACACCGCCGCTGTCGCAATGTGGCCAAACAACAAACTGCATCCCGGCCAGCGAAGAGAGCTGTTTATTCTTCTGAATACGCCTGATTATGAATCTGCTCCCATATTGCGCCCTTCTCTGCTGACCAAATAATCATCAAGCAATGAACAGCATCAACCATTATTTAACACCAAGAATAAAGCGTTATGGCATTGTGCTGGGTACCGCAGCGGTTCTGGTCACCCTGATTTTTATGACCAGTAAGCGGCAGGATTCAGGCATTACTAAAACCCCGGAGCAAACCACCTCCTCTGTGGACTTTACCGGTGTGCCACCCAAAGAGTTAACTCTGAACCGTATCAGTGGTGATCTGGAACGCATCCATCAGCAACAGAAAGCTTTGCATGAAACACATCAACAAGAAATAGAGAAGTTGCAACAGGAAATTAGCCAGCTGAAGCAGCCCGTTCAACCCACACTCTCTTTTCCTGAACCTTCGTTGCCAGAACCTGTTCCGGATGTTTTGCAGTGGAATCATTACAGTCAATCACCAACAACCCAATACAACGAAACTGATTACTATGACACACCTCCTCAACCGCCCAGACCTATCCGGGTATTAGGAACTACCAACCCTCAGGCAGTCACCCTAAATTCAAAACCAAAGGATAAACCAAAGCTTTTGCGCTTACCGGCCGGAAGTCTGCTATCCGGCCAGTTAATCACCGGGCTGGATGTTCCGACAGGGCAAGGGGCAAGACGTGAACCTTATCCTGTCCTAATCCGCATCAAAGCTTCTGCCATTTTGCCCAATCGCTATCGCACTAACGTCAGGGAATGCTTTGTTCTGGCATCGGGCTATGGCGACCTGAGTTCCGAGCGGGCTTATCTTCGCAGTGAAACCCTGTCGTGCATCCTCAAATACAACGATAAGGAAGAAGTGATTGAACGACCTCTAGAAGGTTATATCGCCGGAGAAGATGGCAAAGCCGGATTACGTGGCAGGCTGGTCAGTAAGCAGGGACAGGTTATGGCCAAGGCGGCTATGGCAGGCTTTCTCAGCGGTATCAGTGAGGCCTTTGATATCAAACCCGTTCCAGTATTGTCTTTGGTTCCCAACCAGAACGGCCAGATTCAGTCTCCGTTTCAGTCCGGCTTAAAAGACAGTGGAGCCCTGCAAAGCTCTCTGATTAAGGGCAGTAACAAAGCATTGGAAAAGCTGGCAGATTTTTACCTGCAGCTGGCTGACCAGATGGTGCCCGTCATTGAAATCAGCGCCGAACGTAAGGTGGACCTGATTCTCACCCGTGGTCTGAAAAACTAATCTTTCGAGAATTTACCCATGTGTAAACACGATACCAGAGCCTTGCTTCTGATGGTTTCGCTGGTACCTGTTATTCAGGGCTGCTCACTGTTTGGTGTTGGTGAAGCTGAGTATGCCTGCCCGGAACCCGGCAAAGGCGTGTGCAAATCGGCAAGACAGGTCTATCAGAATACCGGTTCAACGTCTGCTGAAAACCTGTTTCCTTCAGCTCCCAAAAACTATTCTGAACCCGATCTTCGTTTTGTAACGCCCGAAGCGATACCCAACCGCACACCCGCTCAAATCCTGAAAATCTGGATTGCCCCCTGGGTTGACAAGCAGGGCAACTGGCACAGCGGCGGAGTTGTGATGACCGATATCGCACCAAGAGACTGGCAGTCTGCCATTCCCGTCTATTCACCGTCTGATGATTAATGGAGTCATTGACCATGCCTGTACTTCTTGCTGATAGGCGACCATTTATTATGAAGCTGCAGAAACTGATGGTGTCTCTGGCACCTCTGATCATTCTTTCTCTACTGCCACAGGAGCTGCAGGCGGCCAATCCTGTCAATGTGACAGGTTCCACTGACTTTGCAGAAATTTATGGTCGCTTGGTGGGTTGGATCAAGGGAGACCTGGGACGAACACTGTCTATCTCTTTTGTCCTGATCGGACTGGCCTACGGCATGGCTCGCAACTCACTGATCGGCTTTGCTACCGGAGTCGGTGCTGCTGTCGGATTGCAGGTCACTCCCACCATTATTAATTCCATTTTCGGGCTTTAACCATGTTCACCTCAAAGGCTTTAGCCATTATCAATCACTGGTTACACCCGCATCACGCTGATGAAAAAATCCCATTACCAAACAATCTTCCAGAAGCTGATCAGCCTATACAACCAGGTTCAGGTTGCGCTGGGTATCAGGTAGGCACAGGAACAATCCTGCATCAGCAACAACAGCTTGTGGAACAGGTAAACGAGCAGCTGAATTTGCCAGCAGAACTTCAGCGCTTGTTTGACCAGACACTGGATAATCTCACCCACTGGCTCCATCTCCTACCTGCTCATCCTCAGCACCACTGTGAACCAGCAGGCGCGATCCGCCATGCTCTGGAAACAGCCTTCTGGTCCGTCACAGCCATGCAGCAGATTCACAGAGACCACGAATTGTATCCAGATCAACGCAGAGCAAGGGAGCCGCTCTGGCGGTTAATGGCAGGAATCGCCGGGCTTTTATATGACAGTGGGCGAATGACCTCCTGTCTTGTTGTTCAACAACCATCAACAGAGCAATGGCCAGCGTTCCAGCAACCTCTTGGAAGCTGGTTGCAACAACACCGCATTAGCCATTACTCACCCCATTGGAAACAGTGTGATACCGATCCCAGGAAACCATTAAGACCAGAATATACGGCCATCAATCTGTTACTTTTGCCGCAGCTGACCCCTCAGACATTCCGCAATGCCCTGCAACCCGACAACAGTAATGGTGCTCTCTGGCAGACTTTTATCGGTGCGCTTACCGGACAAAAAAGCGGCCATGGCGTATCGCAAATCATCGATGCCGTTGAGCTGGCACGCCTGAAAAGCATCAAATTGCATTTCGAAAATGGGGAGGCGCTTAACCAGATCACAAAACCGTCCAAAACTGAGGATCAGCCAACAGAGGAAAAGGATAATGAACTCGATTGGCTTGAGCTGGTTATAGGTAACCTCCACGCAGAGGATATCAAATGGGCGAAAGACAGCCTTCTGCTGCCTTGGCCTGATGCGGTCAAATCCAGGGAAACTCCAGAACCGGATATTCTGCTCAAACAATGGAACCAGAGAGGTTGGATCAGACCTGTTGGGAACCAGATTATTTTTCGACGTAATGGCCGACTGGTCATTGCTCTGCAACCTGTCATTTCCGAACAGTGCAAACAATGGTTGCCAACAAAAAACATCACGGGGACACAGCATGATCAGTGATCGCCCTTATTTGCAAAACTGGCGGCCTATTTATGAGTTGAGTTCCTCCGCCGTATGGTTTTCCGCCATGATTACAGCCTATACATTGTCGTTTTACAGTTTACTGCCGCAGATTGGTTTTGTTCTAACCTCTACTTTCTGCGGGGCCATGATGTTCATTCGGCTGAGACAGGCTTTGCCAAGATGGCAACAGCATCGGCGGCTTAAGGGGAAAAAGCTGGCTCTGTTAAAGCTAACGGGAAAAAAATGCCATTCATTGCAAACAAAGAATCAGAAGCAAGGAGTCTGGTTAGGCTGGGGCTTTGAATGGCAACGGCTCCATGGACAAAGAGCCTGGGACTTATTACGAAGTGATAACCTGCCAGCCAAATCAGAAAAAAATATGGGAGCAGGCTGGATTCACGGTATGGAAGAACATGAGGAGCCGTTATATCAGCCTCTTGAACAGGCTCAGATGCATACCATGGTGATCGGTGTCCCGGGCAGCGGTAAAACCCGACTCTTTGATTTGTTGGTGACACAAGCCGTATTACGCAATGAGCCCGTTATTATCGTCGACCCAAAAGGCGACCATGATCTTGCCAGCCATACCCTCAGAAGTTGCGAGCTGTCAGGCAATCAATACCGGTTTATGAAGTTCCATCCGGGCTTTCCTGCCAATTCCATTCGTATCAACCTGCTACAGAACTTCAACCGTTCCAGTGAGCTGGCCAGCCGGATTTCTGGATTGATGCCTTCCGGTGGTGATAATGCACCCTTTCAGGCTTTTGCCCAAAAAGCCGTTGATGCCGTAGTTCAGGGCTATCTGCTCTGTGGTCAGCGCCCGACCCTTGTCATGATTCGTCAGGGACTGGAAGGCGGAGTCACCAGACTGCTGATTAGAGCGCTCACTATTGTCTGTACACGACACCTGGCTCAGGCAGCAGATATCATTCGGGCGAAGGAAGTTAAGGGCAAAAATAAAGCCGAAGCCGAGGCACGACGCTGGATAGAGTTCTATCGGGATAAGGTCATGCCTGAAACGCCCTGCACCGACGTGGAAGGACTGATCTCACTGTTTGAACATGATCGGGCCCACTATGGAAAAATGATTGCCACCTTACTGCCTGCTTTGGGAATGCTGACAGGAGGTCCACTGGCCCGACTGCTATCAGCGGATCCCACCGATACAGACGACCTGCGCCCCTGTACCCATACCGCCAACCTGATTGAGCAAAACAAGGTGATGTATTTTGGGCTCGATTCCCTGTCTGATCCCATGGTCGGCAAAGCTATTGGACAGTTGCTATTGGCAGACCTGGCAGCCGTGGCAGGGGATCGTTATAACTACGCAGATAGCAACGACAAACCCATCAACCTGTTTGTCGATGAAGCCGCAGAAGTGCTTTGCCCTCAACTTCTGTCCCTGCTTAACAAAGGCCGGGGGGCTCAATTCCGGTTATACGTCGCTACCCAGACGCTGGCTGACTTTGAAGCTCAGTTGGGCTCGAAAGCGGCTGCCCAACAGTTTATAGACAACTGCAATCACCTTATCTGCCTGAGAACGCAGAACCCTGACACCCAGAAATTTATCACCGATAAACTGCCGCCGGTTCGTTACCGCTACTTTATCCGCAATCAGGGCATCAGCACCGATGCTAACCGCCCCATGGAATTCACCGGAAACCTC
>NZ_JAHHPS010000571.1:0-2679 GCF_024606275.1 Endozoicomonas sp. SESOKO4
CTCTGACGGGCAAAGGGTCAAGGCTGGATTTCGACCAGCACCGGGAGGACAGTCGCAAGCGGCTGGAAGTCCGATTTCATGAGGTTCGACCTGAACAACTCAACTTGTATCAAGAACAAAAAACCAGCTCTATCCGCCACTCAAAACCATAGATTGATTTATAAATATCATGAAATGGTATATATTTACCATATGTTGGTAAAATAATATATTACATCATGTTCATTTTGAAAGGCATTTTGCGAGCGGAAAGTCAGGAAAAAATCCTTATATATCTAATGCTTCGCAGCTCCGGTTATGGCAAGGCCATTGCCGAATTTTACGAAATCTCCTCAAACTCCGTGCAAAAACAGCTTGCCCGGCTTGAAGAAGATGGCGTTTTGGTGAGCCACCTGATTGGCAGGCTCAGAGAATATCAGCTTAACCCCCGATACCCTTTCCTGTCGCCATTGAAAGAACTGCTTAAGTCGGCCCTGTCGGCCTATCCGGACTCCATGATCCAGAACCTCACCATGACCAGAACCCGCCCCAGAGCAGCAGGCAAACCGACTATTGCTATCCAACCAAGGGATCATTAATTTCAGAATTAAATCATGACAAATTTTAGTAGCACGCCCATTGTTGAACTGGCAGCCATTGTCGCCAATCATCTTAAGCAGCATGGCATTCGGGTGGTTTTGGTGGGTGGTTTAGCCGTTGAAATTTACAGTGAAAACCTATACCTGACCAAAGATATTGATATGGTTAACACCAGCTACGACTCCTAAGAATCGCTGAAAACCGCAATGGCTGAATTAGGTTTTTTTAAACAAGGCCGCGTGTTTGTCAATGATTCAACGCAGATCTGTGTTGAGTTTCCTTCTGCACCTCTCGCTATTGGAAACCAGATTATTCAAGAAACCACTGTCGCTCATTCAGAACAAGGCGACATACCCATTTTGCTTGCCTCCGATGTAATTAAAGATCGACTTCTGGCTTATTTTCACCCTCTCTGGTGCAGGCACTGGCCATTATGATTAACTATGAAATTATTCCGGATGAACTCAAAGTTTTCTGTGACGCAGAAGGTGAGCCGGATCAATATGAAGTTATTGTACAGCTTCATAAAACTGCCAAAAAGCAACAATTAAGCTCCATGTTGGAACTGGAATCTCTATTCCTGAAGCACCTGTAGCACAAGACCTCTCCCAATCCTAACAGGAAGAACCATTTACTGGCTGGGCTTTTATTTTGTGAAAGCCAGAACCTTGCCCAACCCCTATGTTCGGGTCTTTTACCCTTCCCGAAAATGACTATTCAAGACTATCTGCGACGATTGAAGCAATGGCATCAGCAGCTCTGTTTGGACAGACTGATGTTGCTGGTACTGGTGCTGACGAATGCACTACTGCTTTTCCAATGCCTGAGTCGCAAACCGGCTGTTGAGTTGAGCTTGCCGTTTATTGATGGACAGGTTGGAATTCAGTCTGGTGGAGCATCACGGGTCTATCACAGAACCCTGACACCGAGAAATTTATCACCGACAAACTGCCGCCGGTTCGTTGCCGCTACTTTTGGTGAATCTCATTATTCGTAGTGCATCAGAGAATAGCCAAGAGTTTCCGGGACGTTGCTTGATTTACTATTCCTTCCATAGTTCAGTAATTGACACGATGTTGCCGAACACACCAAATCCTCCCAAAAAACTTTGGGTCATTACAAAGCGGCTATTGGCGCTGAAGCTGGCTGAGAAGATTGGATTGGGGTGGCGGATAGTGAATTCTACTTTCTGTGACCCGTCACCCGTCAGGGGCCTGATGTTCACGATACCATCAAAACCAGAGGTCATCACAAAGCGGCCATCGGCACTGAAGGTGGCTGAAGAGACCTGATCAGTATGATGGATAGTGAGTCCTTCTTCCCATGATCCATCATTCTTATGGTTATGGATTTTTGCCGTTCCATCATAACTGCCGGTTACTGCATGTTGGCTATCGGGACTGAAGGTGGCTAAGAAGACCCAATGATTGTGGTGGATAGTGATTTCTTCTTCCCATAAGACATCGGTCTTTTCGCCGTAGATTTTTGCCTGTTTGTCGAAACTGGCGGTCACCACATGGCGGCTATCGGGACTGAAGGTGGCTGTCTCAATGAAATGACTGTGGGAAATGATGGCTTTTACTACCCATGATCCGTCGGCCCGTTTGCCAATGATTTTAACCAGGTTATCCTTGCCAACAGTCAACACATGTCGGCTATCCGGGCTGAAGGCGGCTGATATGACCGAACTATCGGTGCTAATATGGCTAATGGTGAATTCTTCTTCCCATGATTCATCGTCTTTCCAGCCAATGATTTTTGCCGTACCATCGTCACTGGCGATCACCACATAGCGGTTATCGGGGCTAAAGATGGCTGAGTTGACATAGCCCTTATGGATAACGATGATTTTTACTTGCCATGACACATCGGCTGATTTGCCCGTGATTTTTACCACATTATCTTCGCCGACAGTCACCACATGGCTACCATCATCACTGAAGCTGGCTAAATCGATCGGACCATCATGGCTGATGGTCCCTTCTTCTTCCCATGATCCAACCTCCTTCTGAACATGGATGTTTGCTTTACCATCTTTGCTGGCGGTCAACACACGGCTATTATCAGCGCTGAAGGTGGCTGAATTAATGGGCCCACGGT
>NZ_JAHHPS010000572.1:0-1806 GCF_024606275.1 Endozoicomonas sp. SESOKO4
AATTGACAAACGCCATGACAGGGAAAGACGAAACAATCTAAACCCAAAGTATGCAGATGTTGCTGTGAGCCTCCGCTACCACCGGCAGAGACAGAATTAAAGGAGTTGCTGAAAGAGCCTGAAGGGCGGGCGGTGGCACCCTGAGCTTGCTGTCCCGTTGAATCTGATGGCGGGTATTGTCGCTGATCACTCCCAGAGCCAGGCACCATTATGATGGCTGCAAACGGGTGATCCTGACCCAGCCCTTTTTGTTTCATCGGATTAAACGACGATTTCTTTGTAATCTCGACAACAAAATGTCTTGTCATCGGTTGAGCCTGAGAGACGACGGATAATGTCATGAATAGCAGAGGTACTGTAGACAGTGAGCGTTTAATCATTCTAGCCTTGCATTCTGGTGTGAAGGGTGGGAAGGATAGATCAGGAAAATAACTCAGATTACGCATTCAACTGTTCTCAACTGCCCCAGAGAAGTTTTCAGCCCTGTCAGAATCTCAACTTTTTAATGTTTCTTGTCGATCACCTTAACACCTGAAAGCGGTGTTTTCTGGATAAGATAACGCCTCTCTTTTGTTTCCTTCATTGTCTCTGTTGCCACCTTGCCCCGGCCTCGCTCAGGGCTTTCGCGCAGTCGGTATTGCCTATTGCGATTGCGATGCAGAGTGGTGTGGCGCCATCCGTAGTCCTGACGGCGTTGAGATTCGCCCTGGCCTTGATCAGGAGTTTCACACACTCGGTATTGCCCTGCTGGGCTGCGATGAACAACGGGGTGGCGCCATCCGGTAGGGCGGTGTTGGGATTAACTCCAGCGTTGATAAGGGCTTTCACGCACCCGGTGTTATTTTCTTGGGCAGCCATGAACAGTGCGGTAGCGCCGTTCTTGGCCCGGGTGTTGAGAACTGCCCTGGCTTCAATCAGGAGTTCCACGCAGTCGGTGTTATTTTCCTGGGCAGCCATTAACACTGCGGTGGCGCCATTCGAACAGGCGGCGTTGAGATCCGCACCGCCTTCGATCAGGATTTTCACACTGTCGGTATTGCCTTTCCCGGCAGCAATGAGCAGCGGGGTGACGCCATTCTTGGTCCGGGCGTTAAGATCCGCCTTGGCTTCGACCAACAGTTTCACGCAGTCGCTGTAATTTTTTTGGGCAGCAAAGAACAGCGGGGTGGTGCCATCCAACAAGGCGGTGTCGAGATTCGCCCCGTCGTTAATCAGGAGTTTCACGCAGTCGGTGTTATTTTTTTGGACAGCGATGAACAGTGCGGTGCCGCCACCCTTTGTCTGAGTGTTGAGATCCGCCCCGGCCTTGATCAGGAGTTTCACGATGTTGGTATGACCCTCCTGGGCAGCGACGAACAGCGAGGTGGAACCTCTCTTGGTTCGGGCGTTGAGATTCGCCCCGGCGTTGACCAGGCGCTCGACGATCTCCATGTGCCCCCCGGAAGATGCCAAGATCAAAGCCGTGAAATCATTATCCATAACCGCATTGACATTGACTCCCTCTGCCAGTGACTTCTCCACTTGATCCAAATCCCCCTCAAGACAGGCATTATAAAACGCCTGATCGGGGAAAAATGGATCCGGGTGAGATTCACCGGTGTTCTCATTCACCATAGGCATCGGGTCTTGCCGACACATTGCACAATGGCGAGAGCCGATGGGCTGATCAAGAAAACACCTCGAAATACAGTCCAGATCGAAGCGGTGGCCGCAGCAATGGGCTTTGACGACCACAAACGCTTCATCACGACCATGGAAGTGAACCAGACAAATAGGGCAGGGGTCGGACTCCATTGTTACGTCAGT
>NZ_JAHHPS010000573.1:0-1461 GCF_024606275.1 Endozoicomonas sp. SESOKO4
CTGAGGTTGTTCCTGAAACAACAGAGGGTGGCCCATGAGTAATACCTCAGGCTCTCATTCAGTGATAAGCCTGAAACCATGCCCTTTAAATAAGGGTTAGCCCGGGGTGAACGATTGCCATGATGATAGCCCAGCAAATGAAAGTGAGCAGTAAAATAGGGGTTTTCAGTCTCAAGCCGGGCAACCTCTTCATTCAGAATTTCATACTCACTGCGCTCCTGCCGTCCGGCCAGTTTCATGAGTTCCGGATAAAAAACATGGTCGCGAATAACGTGGTCGATCAGAGAGCCGACAGATGACTGTCCTCCTTCACTCAGCCACATGCCCGGAACCATAGCACCCCAGTATGGCCCCCAGACACCATCAACAAAAACCGGTGTTGTGCTGACGGCCATATGACAGGAAGAGGTTCCACCAATAATGGCGAGGGTTGATTCCGGCTGGTCGCCAATAATGCCAACGCCTCCTGCATGGGCATCGATCATGCCCACAGAAACAATAGTACTGGTGGTCAGCCCCAACGCTATTGCTGCGGCATCCGTCAACTGTCCGGCAGGCGTGCCCGGGTCAACGATGGCCTGACCGATTTTTTCACCAACAATCAGGTCTTCCAAATCCAGCTGCCGGAACAAAGAGGTATCCCAACGTTTGTCGTGGGCAAGATAAGTCCATTTGCAAACTTTGGTACAAGTGCTCCGAACATCCCTGCCAGTGGAGCGATAAACCAGATAATCCGACAGGTCGAAAAAACGCGCAGTGCGTTCATAGTGCTTTGGTAGGTGGCGTTTCAACCATTTCAGTTTAGGCAGTTCCATTTCAGGACTGACTTCACCACCCACAAACTTCAGGACCTCACTTCGTGTGGCATTCATTTCGGCAGTCTCTGCCAACGCCCGGTGATCCATCCACATGATGATATTCTGATCATCCAGTTCCGTCGGCGAGACGGTTACAGGGCAATCATCCGCGTCCACAGCAACCAGAGAGCAAGTTGCGTCAAATCCGATTCCCTTTACCTGCTCCGGCTTGATTGCTGAATCAGTCACTACATCTTTTACAACGTTACATACCTGCTTCCAGATATCAGACGACGATTGTTCAACAAAGTCCGTAGCAGGACGAAACTGCTTGATTGGGCTGGCAGCCAGGGCGATTTTCTCTCCCTTCGCGTTGAACAATCCCGCCCGCACACTGCCCGAACCCACATCCACACCAATGTACAAATGTTGCATAAATCGTCGTCAGGGTACGCCATTACATGAATTCAGGGAGATTGAATATTTGTAGCGTAAACAGATTCTTGTCATAGAAGCACTACTCCTCAGGCTATCTTGCTGCAACAATATTAGGCTATAAACCAAAGAGCGTATTTTATTCTGGAATCTATTTGTTATGAGACTGAATCAAGAGCCTGAGGTATTACTCATGGGCCACCCTCTGTTGTTTCAGGAACAACCTCAG
>NZ_JAHHPS010000574.1:0-2433 GCF_024606275.1 Endozoicomonas sp. SESOKO4
GCTCCGGTCCCGGACGGCGGTAATAATGCTGCAGTACCTTCAGGATGGTTTTTTCGTTATCGCCGACATTTTCAGGCAAGACCGGCGGTTTGCTGAAGGCGTCCACCACAAACTGTAATGCCATGGATGGCTCGGCTGTCAGGGGCGTTGCCTGGTCGCGAGAATCGTCCAGACCCAGAGATTGTCTCAGGTCATTGATTTCCCCCTTGGACTGCTGGACAAGTTTTGGCCAATTCTGGTAGTAGGGATGCGTTTCCCGTTGCTTCCATAATTTTTCAACCCATTGGATATAATCATCTACGAAGCAACCATCAATGTGCGTCTCACCGTTACGGCAATTCCTCTTCAGGCCGAATTTAAGACTATTCAGCATGTCTTGATCCAAAGAAGCCTTATAATGAAAAAGGGCCAGTAGGTTGGACTGAATATATTCGAGCGTTGGATTCGGTAGACTTACCACATAACGTAATGCCCTTGTCAGGCATTTTTGCCGTTGCGGTTGAGTGTTGTCCCGGCAGATTCGGTCAAATTCAACGATGCTTCCCGGGCAACCGGTCAAAGGTATCCTTTTGAGATGTTTGAGGGTCAGAAAATCAAAGGGACCAAAGGCAGCCACCATATAATTGAAAACTCCCGCTGGCATTGACGGGTGGTTGATATTGTCCATTTTGTAAATTTGGTCAACAGAAATCCCCACCCCTGCCCCGCTCTGCAGAAGCAGATGAAGTATGCGACAGGCTTCCTTCTCCTGTTCCCGGTTTTGCTCACACTTACCGCTTCTGAGTTGTTCGGAAATCAGCAGCTTGTCAAGCAAAGATTGAACAGTTCCTTTATGAAAAAAACGCTGGTGAATTGGCAGGCCACTTTGTTTTAATTCCAGAAGCCTCTGGTAATGGTAACAACGGGGATCACTCACCAGCTCAATGGCCTCTTTCAATTTGTGCATAACATCGGGTGAGACGGTTAATTCCGAGTTCAGTGCCTCTGCTCGCAAAGACATTGGCAGTAGATTTAACATGTCCCTGAAATGGTCTGGGGCTATGTCCTGTGAAAACGTAAAATCATCCAGAGAATGCTCATTCCTGGCCAGGTGTTTATTGTCCAGCTCATCATCAAAATAGACTTGTACAGAACCTGTGCGGTTGCAATAAACGACCAGTGGCAAGGGTTTAAGCTGCAATTTATATTCACACTGACGCTTATTCAGCAGGATGTCGGTAATATTTCTCTGTCCATCGTTGTATACACAAAAGCATTTGATGTCTTCTCTGCTGTATTTGTTAAGCACCAGTTCCGGGTATTCAGGGAAGGAGGAATGATCGCTGAATTTCAATTTTGGTAAACTGAATGTCCCATCTGCCTGCAGATGTCCCGAGGTGAAACGGGTAGGGTAAACTCTCCAGAGGATTCGACTGCCACGATCAAAACGATTATCGAACAATGATTGCAGATGAGGCAGTAGTTTTGTCGCCAGATGATCCGGAGTTACGCCAGGCTGCAACAGATCCCGGGTCGACGCACTATGTTTGTAGATGTACAGGCACTGTGGATCAACGGTACCTATCATCCATTCACCATAAGTATCTGGCACGCGCTCGGTAGGCATCAACCTCCCCGGCAGGGCGAGGGTGAAAGGTCTTGGTGTTCCCTTGCCTGAGAAGTAGTTTGCTTCTTTACTCAATCCAATTCGGCGAAATGCCAGGCGTCCACTCTCAGCAGCCCGCAGTAGCTCCTGTCGCTCATACTCCCTGGGATGACGGGGTAGCAGTTTGTTGGTCGGTTCGCCCACTGCCCATCGACCAGAAGCTGTTACCGACCGGGTGTCAGAGTTTGATTGAGGGTGAGGGCACGGGCTTGCAGAGATCCCCGCTCCATGGACAACATTCATGGTAATACTCCATTAAACTTATTATTTACCCTATTCCGTAAGGAGGGATTTTAAAGTTCTTGGAGTATCCGGCTGGTAAAAAAGTTCCAATACCCATTGTCCGTAAATCCATTTTCATGGCGAGATCAAAGGGTTTTTCCTCTCCTCCACAGCTGGCGTATGAAAAGAGGTGCAGATGCGGATAAACTGCAGGCAAAACTTCTGCCTGACCTGCAATCATTGCACGATGGACTTCTTGGACGTTCCAATATCGTTATCTGGGGAGTTTATCCTCGTTTCACCTCAGGACATCTGAGAGCGGACGGATCGTTCAGTCTACCAAAACTTAAACTCTTCAATCTTCCCCTGGAACGTTACCCGGAACTGGTGCTCACCCGCTATAGCAAGGAAGACATCCAATGCTTTTGCGTTTACGACGATGCACAGGCAAATATTGCCGATATCCTGGAGTCCAAACGCCAGTGTGAAAAGGAATTAAAGCTTAAACCTCTGCCTCTGGTCGTTTATTGTCATCACACAGGTTCTGTACAGGTCTGTTTTGATGA
>NZ_JAHHPS010000575.1:0-1115 GCF_024606275.1 Endozoicomonas sp. SESOKO4
ATGGCAGATCTGGTAGACAGCGAGTGGAGCCACCCTTACACACGTGAAGAAGCCGTCTTCCCGCTTAAAAGCTCTATCAATGGCAAGTATTGGCCCACTGCCAACCGTATCGACAATGTCTACGGCGATCGTAACTTTATCTGCTCCTGCCCGTCTATCGAAAGCTATCGAGAAAAAGACTAACGTCGTCTGAGAACCAGCATTAAACCGGGGAAACTGCTTCCCCGGTTTCTACACTATTTCAGGGAGTCTTTGTAATGACTGATCTCAAAAAAACACCACTCCATGGCCTGCACCTGGAGCTGGGCGCAAAAATGGTTCCTTTCGCGGGCTTCGATATGCCGGTCCAGTATCCTCTGGGGGTTAAAGCTGAGCACCTGCATACCCGTGCTCAAGCGGGTTTGTTCGATGTCTCCCACATGGGGCAGGTTCGTCTGACAGGCAACAATCCGGCCAGGGCTCTGGAAGCTCTGGTACCTGTCGACATTATTGATCTGCCTGAGCGCAAGCAACGCTATGCCCTGTTCACCAATGAACAGGGGGGCGTGATGGACGACCTGATGGTCACCAACGAAGGCAATAACAGTCTGTATGTGGTTGTCAACGCTGCCTGCAAGGATCAGGACATTGCTCACATGAGGGCTCATCTGCCTGAGGATGTAAAGCTGGAGGTTCTGGACGACCGTGCTCTGGTCGCTATTCAGGGCCCTGAAGCGAAATCTGTTATGGCCCGCTTTGCACCTGAAACAGAAAAGATGGTTTTCATGGACTCTGTTCATATCACCATTGAAGGCGTTGACGTTTACATCAGCCGCTCGGGTTACACCGGTGAAGATGGTTTTGAAATCTCAATCCCGGAAGCGGATGCAGAAAAATTCTGTCGTATGTTGCTGGATCAGCCAGAAGTGGAGTTCATTGGTCTGGGAGCCCGTGACTCCCTGCGTCTGGAAAGTGGACTTTGCTTGTATGGTCACGATCTGGATACAGAAACCACCTCCATCGAAAGCAGCCTGATCTGGGCCATCAGCAAAAACCGTCGTAAGGATGGTGAGCGTGCTGGCGGCTTCTTCACGTGTGTAAGGGTGGCTCCACTCGCTGTCTACCAGATCTGCCAT
>NZ_JAHHPS010000576.1:0-2937 GCF_024606275.1 Endozoicomonas sp. SESOKO4
CGGCTTCTTCACGTGTGTAAGGGTGGCTCCACTCGCTGTCTACCAGATCTGCCATGGTGTGCGGAGCATTGCACAGCGGGTTGTCTTCGGCAGGCCATTCGCCTTCCTGTACCTTGCGAACTTCTTTGCGAATGGCAATCATGGCACTCACGAAACGATCGATCTCGTCTTTGGATTCGGATTCGGTCGGCTCAATCATCAGAGTGCCGGCAACCGGGAAGGACATAGTTGGTGCATGGAAACCGTAATCCATCAGTCGCTTGGCAATGTCTTCTTCAGTGACACCGCAGGCTTCTTTGATCGGACGAATATCGATAATGCACTCATGAGCCACCTTGTTGTTGCGGCCACGATAAAGTACGTCGTAGTGAGCAGCCAGCTTGTCAGCCATGTAGTTGGCGTTGAGAATGGCGACTTCACTGGATTGCTGCAGGCCCTGCTGTCCCAACATGACAATGTACAGATAACTGATGGGCAGGATGGAGGCGCTGCCAAATGGCGCTGCTGATACTGCCCCCATGCCTTCGTTATCACCTTCAATCGGGCTGACGCAGTGGTTTGGCAGGTAAGGCGCCAGGTGGCTTCTGACACCAATGGGGCCCATGCCGGGACCGCCGCCACCGTGAGGAATGGCGAAGGTTTTATGCAGGTTCAGATGCGAAACGTCGGAGCCGAACTTGCCGGGTTTGGCAATACCAACCAGGGCATTCATGTTGGCACCATCCATGTAGACCTGACCCCCGTGTTCGTGGACGATGTCGCAGATATTGCGAATCTCTTCTTCATAAACACCGTGGGTGGAAGGGTAGGTGACCATCAGGCAGGACAGGTTATCACTGTGCTGTTCTGCTTTGGCCTGAAGATCGGCAACATCCACGTTACCATTCTCGTCACAGTCAACGACGACCACTTTCATGCCGACCATAGCGGCAGAAGCCGGGTTGGTGCCGTGAGCAGAAGAGGGGATCAGGCAGATATTTCTGTGTGCCTGGTCATTGGCTTCCTGATAGTTACGAATGGCCAGCAGACCGGCGTATTCTCCCTGGGCTCCGGAATTGGGCTGCATGGAGATTTTGTCGTAACCGGTGATTTCTTCCAGTGCCGCTTCCAGTTCGTTGATCATGGTCATATAACCCTTGACCTGATCTCTGGGCGCAAACGGGTGGATGTTGGCAAATTCAGGCCAGGACACCGGAATCATTTCAGCGGCGGCATTCAGTTTCATGGTGCAGGAGCCCAGAGGAATCATGCCGTGGGTCAGGGAGTAATCCTTGTTCTCCAGACGCTTCAGGTAGCGCATCATATCGGTTTCGGAATGATAGCTGTTGAAGGTCGGGTGAGTCAGGACGGCATCAGTACGACGATGTTCGTCTTTGAGGCCGGACACTGCAATCTGACTGTCGATGGTCTGGATATCCAGATCCTGACCCTGTCCCAGAATGACATTGAAGAGCTGCGTGATGTCTTCCGCTGTTGTGGTCTCATCAATGCTGATACCCAGTTGATCGAAGCTGATGCGACGCAGGTTGCAACCGGCTTCAAGGGCACGGTTATAGATCGCTTCTTGCTGACTGCCTACTTTCAGGGTCAGAGTATCAAAGAAGGTGTTGTTGCACTGAACACCGAGAGTCGTCAGGCCTTTGTGCAGAATAGTGGTCAGACGGTGGATGCGCTCGGCAATGGTTTTTAGACCCTGTGGCCCGTGGTAAACGGCATAGAACGCAGCAATGTTGGCCAGCAGAGCCTGGGCAGTACAGATGTTGGACGTCGCTTTTTCACGACGGATATGCTGCTCACGGGTCTGCATCGCCATGCGATAAGCCTGGTTGCCACGGCGGTCGATGGAGACACCGATAATGCGACCCGGAATGGAGCGCTTCAGTTTTTCACTGGCAGCGAAGAAAGCAGCGTGAGGACCACCAAAGCCCATGGGAACACCAAACCGCTGGCTGCTGCCCAGGGCAATGTCAGCCCCCAGTTCGCCGGGTGATTTCAGCAGCATCAGAGCCATCAGGTCAGTGGCGACAGACACCATGGCTTTTTGCTCTTTGGCTTTGGCGACGATGCTGGCAACATCGGTAATCTGTCCGTAAGTGCCAGGGTATTGCAGCTGTACACCGAAGATGTCGTGTTTTTCCAGATCAGTAACGGGATTGCCGACTTCTACCCGGATACCCATGTGCTCAGCACGGGTTTTGATGACGTCGATGGTTTGTGGGTGAACGTCGTCAGCAACAAAGAATATCGGATTCTTGCTACGGCTTGATCTGAAGCAAAGCGCCATGGCTTCAGCAGCAGCGGTGGCTTCGTCCAGCAGGGAAGCGTTGGCGACTTCCATGCCGGTCAGGTCCATAACCATTTGCTGGAAATTCAGCAGAGCTTCCAGACGGCCCTGGGAGATTTCGGGTTGATAAGGGGTGTAGGCGGTGTACCAGCCGGGGTTTTCCAGAACGTTTCTGAGGATAACGTTTGGAATGTGGGTGTTGTAGTAACCCATACCGATGTAAGACTTGTTCACCTTGTTCTGGTCGGCTAGTGCACGCAGGTATTCCAGCGCCTGAACTTCTGTTTTGCCCGCTGCTACAGCCAGAGGGCTCTCTCCAGAGGTAACGTTTGGGCGAATAGCTTTGGGAACGGTCTGTTCAATCAGATCAGACAGTGACTCCAGTTTCAGTTCGGACAGCATTGCCTGTTGCTGAGCCTGATCCGGGCCAATGTGACGGCCGGTAAATGCGTTGCTCTGTTCCAGAGCGCTGAGTGCCTGTTTATCAACAGCCATGTTTCTACCTTTCTCTGACGGCTGTCGGTGGATGGGACAGCCCTGTGATGGTCTAAAAACACCTGAACCGTAGCTCTCGGCCCATGCTCCCATGGGTGTGCTCCTAGGAGGCTGACCGAGAATAGACTGCCCTACTGCGGCGGCAGCAAATTGGTCTG
>NZ_JAHHPS010000577.1:0-1698 GCF_024606275.1 Endozoicomonas sp. SESOKO4
GCATAAAGCTACCGCCAGTAGACTGGACAATGAAAAAACCAAAAAATGCTCATAAACGCCCGGCATCGGCAATACTGAAACTGATGCAAAACCCTATGTACCGCCAGCGCCGGGAAAAACTGAAAACCCGCTATAGCCGTAAAGAGAAACACCGTGGTCGTGCTGATAACAGGCTGCACCAGAAAGCACTGCAGAGGGCAGTGTTTTCTGGTGCAGCCTGATAAAACGAGGAATACAGGAGCTGTCACTGAGTGAGACTATTTTGTTTGCATTGACTCAAAGACAGAAACCAACTTTCTGCCCATTGTGCATTTTCCCGAATCAGAGCCCTGTTTTGTTAGTTTTACTTAACAACACGTTATGAACTCTTGTTCCAAAACCAAGTCTATCCAAGTGTATCCATTTTTAATGTATTTGTTAATTGAGGATAAAGGCTAACTTTCGGAAAACAAAATATGAATGGAATAAATAACAACTCTAACGCTTTAGGTTTACCCCCATCAACACCTAATCAGTCTCTATCCGTGGCACCAACGGGTGTCAGTATGGGCAGAGACATTACTGTATATAACCAGAGTAAACCGTCATTGCTCAATTTATCCTCAGAAGCAAGATCAGGGCAATCAACTGTCCTAAAGGAAGAGCCACCGCTTGTTCAGGATACTTTAGCTGAATCTGCCTGTGCATTTTCCAGATATGTCTCACTTCATAATGAGATAAAAGTCGACAGTAGTTTTTTATCCAATGTTGAGACTGAAACATTAGATCCAGATATAGAATGCATCTCCGAAAGGTCTTTCGTAAAAACAAGAGACACTTCTCCTTGTCCATTAGAATTGAGTATCAATGAACTTAGGCAAGAGACTTTATGTCACTCAACCAGAGCAGTTCTGGAAAAAAACTTCTCTAAAAGCTATTCAACATCTTATATTTTTACAGTTGACGATCAGGATATCTATAAGACATACATCAATGGTGATCCAGAAAATGATTACCTGTTTGTCCACAAGCTGATTTGTATATTTGATAAAAAAAAGGAATGTTTTCATGACTTCGTTATTCATAGAGAAGATAACAATTTTCACATCTTACAATCGATGGCCAATGCGTTTAGCCTTGAAGAATGGATTACGGGTGATTCTGACTCAATAATAGAAAAACAAAAAAAATTCAAAAGAGATAATGATTTGATTTTATTACATCGTGAAAATCATTTACCACCACCATTTTCTAAAGACGACGAAAACATGGTAATAATGATTAAGGAAGAATTAAAAAACACAAAACCATCCTTTGATAAAATTGTAAAAGCGAGAATAAACAAACCCTGTTCTAAAGCTATTTTTAACCAGAAGATTTTGCCTACATTATTTTCAGCCTTAAGAAATTCAGGTAATCATCCCTATTTCAGAATATTCTCAGTTTCAAGAAGATACTTGGATATTAAACCAGAATATAATATTTTTTTAGAAGTATACTATGCCAAATTATAAGTAGTTGATTATTTGAAACCTTATAAAATTGGCGGTAACTTTCAATAAAAATGCCGCCTCAACTTTCTGCTTATTCAGGACAAACCAGTTATGGAGCCCATAAATAACAATTCCTTTAATACAGGTTCAAACTTGTCACCACCTGAGGGAACAAGACTGGGCACACGAGAGGGTAACAATGCGGGTAGGACCATCACTGTAGCTG
>NZ_JAHHPS010000578.1:0-1393 GCF_024606275.1 Endozoicomonas sp. SESOKO4
ACATCCCCTTGCCACCCAGTTGTTTCCGGCTGGCGGGAGAATAGTCAGCAGCCTGATCTGAAGAAGATAAACTGCAGGCGCTGCAGAAGCGCTTGGCCAGTGGTGTTTCGTCGATCGGAACGCCGCTGATATCAGGACCTCCGAATTGACTTTTAAATGAACTCCCGGCCTCGGTCTCCTGAGTTGGATTCTTTGTCAGGATGGGGTGATATGCTTTGTCAAATCCAGCAGATAACATCAAGACATCCCTCCAAAGTTAATATTCATCCATGATTTAATAACCAAGAGCCTGTTGCGTTAATCAATTACTTCTTTTGACCATGATATCTTTATAAAGTTCAGCCATCGGGCTGAAGCACGCAACAGGAAAAACAACAAGGAGCTGGGAACACGGTGTGTAATGGTCAACGCTGTCAGAATAGATTAGACGTTATTCGCAAATTTCCGAGCCTGTCTGTAAAACTAGAGTGACACTCTCGAACTCGTTGACTGCCATATTTCAGCCCATGCTTCAATAAGGCTTTCTTTAGCTTTTCTTTATGCTCCGCAAGCCAGTGAGTCGGTCGGAGATTATACGGTGGGAGATCAAACGGTGGGACTGCAAACTTCAGTTTATAGTCCATTGATGGGCTGATAACAAAGTATTGATCTCTAAAATCGGGATACACATCCTCAACCAATAGAGTAGCTTCATCAGGATATAACAATAAAAGATGTTGTAAGAGCTCCCTTCGCATGTCCTCACTTATCTCATCGCTCATTAACATTTCCCGCAGACTGTCTTTCGATTTTCCCTCAATAAACACATGCCGCACACACACTCTTAAACACTGTCCATGATGAATAAACCGCTGGTAATGGTCGCTTAATAACTGACAGAAAGCGTCAGAAGAAGATGAAACTCTCCGACAAAACACTAAAAAAAGGCAATGCTCAAACGCAAATCTCTCAGCTTCTGTTGCAACATTGCCATTAAGGCGCTGTGCAAGCAAGTTGAAGTCCCACTGATCTCCTTCAAAAATGGCCCTGCATTCAAATAAACTATCCAGATTATACATTTCATCTAACACAATGATCAGTTTCTCAAAGGCACCCTGCATGTTGTTACGTGATTTCATTCGAGGGCATTCAACGGTAATTTCTCCCGCTACGGCGTTGCAACCCAGCTTCATGCTATCAGAATTTTCATCCAGTCCGATCGCTTTCAGAGACTGCACCAGAAACCACATACGCTTTAACTTGCCGTCTTCATCAACGCCATCAGGTTCCTCAAATTGGTCAGAAAATCTCAGCCGCAAGGTTCGTTCTTTTCCCCCATCTGCATGCTCAAGAAGTTCAACAAGTCCCACATGACTTCCTAACTTCAGGTTAACAATCAAGGCATCATCCATAC
>NZ_JAHHPS010000579.1:0-1886 GCF_024606275.1 Endozoicomonas sp. SESOKO4
GTGGTGGGTACTGCCGTTGGAAAGTACTGAGTGGGCTGTCATCACAGAGACACCTTTTCAAGCCTACAAAATGCCGGAAAGCCTGGATTTTTATCTTTATACAGCCGAGGACGAATTGCCCTATCTCGAACCCAAAGATACCGGTCCCGATGTAGTGTTTTATTCAGACTATCAGGTGACCCCTTTTTCTCTATACGTGGTCCCCGTTGAAAACAAAAAGCAGGGTGTGGTGCTGATAACCGATGGCTTGTCCGATGTCGAAGTCGTTCGCTAGTGTTTTGGGCTTCACCCTTATTGAGGTGATGGTGGCACTAGTTATTTTTGCTCTGGCCGCATCCATGTTGATGTTGGCAGACGGTAATAGTATTCGCCAAACCCGCTATATGCAGGAAAAGGTTTTGGCTGCACAGCTCGCCGATCAATACTTGAGCCGACTTCAGGCAGAAAAAAACTGGCCTGATAAAGGTGTCACGGGAAAGGTTGAAATCTATGCCGGGTATGACTGGTATGTCCGTCAAACTGTCAGGGATACCAGTAAGAAAAACTTTAGGAAAATTGTTGTGGATGTCTTTGTGGGTAATCAAAAGCCCAGTGATGATGGCATTCCGATGTTTTCTCTGGAGTCCTATTTGAGGAAACCGAGGAAATGAGTGGGAGCAAAGGTTTCACACTGCTTGAGCTGATGATCGCCATAATGCTCTTTGCCATGATCAGTGCGGCAGCCTACAAGTTGTTCGATTCAGTGAGTCGGGCTCAGCAGGTAACTGATGGGATTCTGGACTATCTGGATGAAATTCAACGAGCGCAGTTGATTCTGGAGAAAGATCTATTCCAGATGACAGCAAGACCGGTGCGGGATGAATTTGGTGACAGTCAGCCAGCTGTTGTGTCTCCCAGTCTTGATGGCTTTGCTCTGGAATTTACTCGTGCTGGCTGGCGTAACCCGCTGAAGGAACTGAGGAGTAACTTGCAACGTGTTGCCTATAACCTGGAAGAGGATGAGCTGGTTCGCTACTACTGGTTGATGCTGGACAGGGCTCCGGATCCGATTCTGATAAGGCAGGTTATTCTCAACAATGTGCACGGATTGAAAGTCCGTTTTATGAACGAAAAGAAGCGCTGGAGCAGTAGCTGGCCACCGGCAAAACAATCCCGAGGTGGCAAACCAGCGGGTAGAGCAAGGAAAACAGAAGACCCGGTAATGCCCTACGCGATAGAGCTGACCGTGAAGCATGTGGACTTTGGAACACTAGTAACTATTTTGCCAGCTCTAGATTACAAGTCCTCGGATGCTCTGAAGTGGCCGGAGCAAGAACAGGGTAGTGATCAGAGGAACGCTGAGCAAAACGCTCACACACCAAAGTTGGATCAGAGTGACGATGGTCAAGGTGATGATAATGAGGATGAATAATGAGGTCAGTTAAACGGCAGCGTGGCATTGCTTTGATCTACGTGCTCCTGATCTTCGCCATGATTACGCTAATGGCTTCTCAGATGGTAACCAGCCTGTGGCTGCATACTGAGAAGAACACCCATTATCTTGAGCGTATTCAGGCCAGACATTTGGCTCTGGGGGCTGAACAATATGTTGCTTTATTACTTGAGCAGGATGCGGAAGACGACAAGAAAAAGAAAAAATTTATGGATCACGAAAGTGAACGCTGGAATATACGGGAAGTAGGCTACGCCCCTGATCAGGGGGATATCGAGCTGGTCATTGTTGATGAAACCAGTCGGTTTAACCTGAACTGGCTCGCTGCAGAAGCGCTGGACGGCCAAAAGTTTGTAGGTATGTTTGAGAAAATACTGCATAACCTGGGGCTTAGTTCAGAGATTGCCGCAGCCATCAAGGACTGGATCGACGATGATCAGGAACCCTCAGAATC
>NZ_JAHHPS010000580.1:0-1747 GCF_024606275.1 Endozoicomonas sp. SESOKO4
GCCGGATCAAGCTCAAGATACAAGACAAAGGTTGGATGCCTACCCCCATAAAGCACATCACGATAGGCTTGACGCACAGCATGTGCGACCAGTTTATCTCTGATTACCCGGCCGTTAACAAAGAAGTACTGAAGATCAGCGCTGGAACGTGAAAACGTTGGTAATCCTACCCAGCCCCAAAGCTTTAGATCTGAAACCTCGACATCAACAATCACCGAGTTTTCAATAAACTTTGGTCCACAGAGAGACGCTACCCGGCGATCTTTCTCAGCCTGTGTGCTGCAGGGTCTTAGTTGATGAATACTGCGCTGGTTATGCCTCAGACCAAACCCTACATCAAACCGGGACAAGGCCAAACGTTTTACGACTTCTTCGAGATGGGAAAACTCTGTTTTTTCTGTCCGCAGGAATTTCCGCCGCGCAGGGGTATTAAAAAACAGATCCTTGACTTCAATTGTCGTACCCACGGGGTGGGGCGCTGGATTTAAAACAGCTTCCATATCACGCCCTTCCGAACGAACCTGCCAGCCCGACTCCTGACCATCAACATGAGACGTTAATGTTAAGCGTGAAACCGAACTAATGGATGCCAGAGCTTCACCACGAAAGCCCAGGGTGCCGACACCTTCCAGGTCTTCCAGTTCAGAAATCTTACTGGTTGCATGTCTCGACAGGGCTAATGCCAGATCATCTTTGGCAATGCCATGTCCGTCATCACGAATACGGATTAATTTGACACCACCACTTTCTACTTCGACATTCACTCGTTTTGCGCCGGCATCAAGACTGTTTTCCAGCAGTTCTTTAACAACCGATGCAGGACGTTCAACCACCTCACCGGCAGCAATCTGGTTAGCAAGGCGGGTATCGAGTAAACGGATAGGTTTCATAGAGGTAGGTCAATCAGTCCGGTTTTATTGCCAGAAAGACTATCAGTCTCCATCAACTTTTGCCAAGTGGTTAGAATCCTGAAAGACTGAACGCTAAAGTTGGCACCCAACTAATGGTAAGATCCACCAGCGCAGGTGTGGCATTGTGGTCGTAATACAGCGCAGAAATCTCTTCCCTGAAATCCTTGAGTCGCCAGAGTGCCAGCATTGCCGGAATAAACTGATAACCCGGAGTGGAGTACCCCAGCAATGTCAATGCTGGCAATAATGGACCGGTAGAACCACAAATCTGCGCTATCTGCAGGATACGCCGTCCAATGTTTTCGTTGACTTCATAATCAACCTGATTTTTCAGAACGCTCTTAAGACCTGTCTTTAGCTGTTCTACCTTCTCCTCTGAGACAACATCGGTTACGACTCCCTTAACTTTGCCTGCTGCCGGAGACAGAGTATCGACTACTTTGAACAGAAACTCCCACACTTTATTTTCAAGCTCTCTCACAGGCATACCGGTCAGCGTATCAATCACTGGAGCTTCTTCCGGCTCTTTTTGTTCTGTTATCTGTTCTGCCAGAACTCCCGGTTCGCCGGCCAGCCCGCGCTTTTTTTCCTGAGCTTCCAGCTCCCTTTGTACTTCTTTCTGCTTCCAAATCTGCTCAGGCATCAATAAACGTTGCCCGATAGCAACAGACCGGGGTGCAGAAGGTCCAGCCCCCCCTCTGACGACCAAATCAATAACAGGGTACTCTGTAATCACCTCATAGGATTCCAGCAAATCTGACAGATCGACTTTAGGCTCCTCAAGGCCGGGGGGAGAAAACGCCAGATTTTCAAACTCGGCAATGGACCGACTATCC
>NZ_JAHHPS010000581.1:0-3884 GCF_024606275.1 Endozoicomonas sp. SESOKO4
CAGGCCATCATATAACCACCACTGGCAGCCACTTTATCGACTGCAATGGTGAACTTAACACCACGATCTCTGATACGTTGTAACT
The DNA here is from genome assembly GCF_024606275.1 of Endozoicomonas sp. SESOKO4. Taxonomy (NCBI): domain Bacteria; kingdom Pseudomonadati; phylum Pseudomonadota; class Gammaproteobacteria; order Oceanospirillales; family Endozoicomonadaceae; genus Endozoicomonas; species Endozoicomonas sp. SESOKO4. The sequence continues at coordinate 86 of NZ_JAHHPS010000581.1, forward strand.
GGGAAGCCGCAAGACCATAGGCGTGAACCATGCCTCCAGCACTCTCCAGCTTAAGAAGTACTTCATCCTTATCTGTGATAACAGAGAGTACTGCGGTGATCTCTTCCCGAAGAGACTTGACCGCAGAAGCTTTCATATCGCCATGAAAATCAAGGACATACAGGCGTGGTTTTATTTCCTTTTCTTTATCCTTTTTCTTTTCCTTGTCAGCTTTCTTTTTTTCCTTAGCCAGCTGCTTCAGGCCTTCCTTGTCGAGAGTCGCATGCTGAAGATCATCCTTCAGGTGCTGAAAGTGTTCATTCAGTTTCTTGATTTCAAGATGCCCTTTACTGATCTTTTTGGATTTTTCTCCCATTGCTGCTACGGCAACAATGATGATCAGCAGTGCCACAACAAATGTGACCACTTTGGCAAGGAATAAGCCGTATTCCGCCAGATACTCCAAGAGAGCCTCCCATGATACATGTCAAAATGAGTGCTTAAGGATACCTGAAAAAGAGAATTTGTTTTATGGGTTTAGGCAATGGTTTACATTTCCAGTTGTCCAGACCAAAAACAGACACCTCTGAAGCTCTTGTAAGCAGCGAGCCCAAAAATAACGTTATCAGCGTCGATCACATGAGATGGGCAGCACAGGATTCATCTGCACAGGGGCCACAAGAGCGATAAAAAATCCTATAGATCCCGAAGATATTCCCTGAAAAGTGCTCTGATTTAACGTAAGCATGAAACTGTCGAGTGGTTCAGACCTCACTCTCAAGTTCCTTAGTCTATGCTACGTGCAGGCACTAAACATGATTTAGTTGAGTGACTATGATCAAACGACACATGTGTACCGTTCTGCTTGTCTTAAGCTTACTTTGTAATCACGCCCTTGCTGACACAGCTTGTGAAGTTAATAATGGCAAAAATCAAGACTTCAGAAATTTTCCTACAACGCCTGATGATACGATCTTAAACAGCCGTAATGACGGGGTTGCAGACACTTGTGTTATAAACGGCGAACAAATAAGAACATTTGACTATAGCAGTGGCCTCACCGTTAATATCACCAAATCACCCATTCAATTGCTTTATATGAACACATATATTTTTGGTGGCCTGACCGTTAATGGCAATGACTCCAGCAATGGTCTGTTTATCATTGGTTCTGAATTTGGATCTACTATCGAAGGTGACGTCAACATTATAAACAAAGGTAAATTAGAGCTTGTCAGCTTCAATAATAGCTCTTCAACACCTCGATTTCATTATGATAACGCCATTATTAATATTGAAAATGACTCAGCCTTACAAATTGATTACAACACATCGAATATAACTGGTTACTACATGTCATTAAGGGCTATTACAGGTGAAGGTGAAACCGTCATGAATAACTTTGGCCCTAAAAGGGATTTCGAGCAAGGGAGCTTATATATACACACAAAAGATAATGACAATTATGTCTATAATGGCGATTTCGTTACTTCTAATGGCAAGCCCATAGAAAGTTTACATATCGACGGCCCAGGAAAGTGGACATTTACAGGTGATATTAGAAATGCTGGAACTGGTGGCACCATAGGTTTCACAGATGGTTTTGAATATATTGAAGTGAACCGGGGCAGTACATTAGAGATCACCACAAAGCCTTTTATTTATGGCAGCAGAGTCGATATTGGTGGCACGCTGATCTTTAATCAAAGTTTTGACGGCACTGTATCAGGCGCTGAGTTCAATGGTGACGGGAAAATTATTAAAAAAGGGACATCCAATGTCAGTTTAGCGGGAATTAACAGCAGTTTTCGTGGTGATATTCATATTGAAGAAGGCACTTTAAGCTTGATAGGCAGCGCCAACCTTAGCAATTCGGGTTGGCTCTATATCAACGATGGCACCACTCTCAATGTCAGCCAGGGAGGCAATACCCGTGCAATTAACAGGATTGCCGGCGCAGGGCGTATTGAGTTAGGCAATAGCACTGTATATAGAATCATTCAATTAGCCCCTGGCGATAACGGCATAGGTGTTTTATATGTCAATGGGTCAGGCACACTTGATTTTTCAAATACTAAAATTTCCATTGAATTAGATCCGACTTTAAGTGCTATCCCAAAAGAAGGCCTGACTCACGACAGCGTCATAGCTAACTCAAAAATCAATGTAAATAAAACGACCACAATCGGTCTATATAACCTGCAAACAAATGCTTCACCTGATGAATTTCTTCATGGCAAACGGTTTACCGTTTTAAGAGCTGGTTCAGGACTATCATCTTTGACCGAGACTCAGATAAATGAAGACCCCCAAAGCTTTAATCCCTTTATAGAGGTAGACACATCTAAAACCACAATCACAGATACTGATGTCACTGTAGAGTTTGGTGTAAAAACCGTTCAACAAGCCACAGAAACCATAGCTAGGATTGATACAAAAGCAGTTAATGGAGCTTCAAAAAATAAACAATTGGCTGCTGCTCAGTATATCGAAAAAGTTACGGGCTTAACCGGCACTCAAGCCCCTTCAGAAAAACAGCTTGAAAACAATAGTTTTTTTCAAGGGCTGACTGGCTTGGATTTAGCTAATATGGCTTCTAATAATAACCCTGAAGCTTATGCCTCTAATATGAGTGTTGCTCTTGAATTTAACAGTTTGGTTGCTAACGCCGTCTTTGATAATGGCTTGAGTAAAATCACCTCACGCAACCTTACCCAAGTGATTAACCCTGATACCAAAAAACGTTTATGGCTTTCTACATTAAACACCAACGGTAAAGTCGATGGGGACTCAGGAAAAACTGGGAATTATGAATACAGTCAAAGTTTATTGCTTCTTGGTTTAGACGCTTTCAATCAAAGCCAACAGACTCTTGGTTTTTTTGTAGGCACAGGAAATCCCGAATTAAAAGAGCACGATCATATCAATCAAAAGTTCAACGCTGATAGCTGGCTAGTAGGCAGCTATTTTAACTGGCAATTTAACTCAAGATATAGAATGAACACCATGATGTTTCTGTCCCAGAATGACTTTGAATCCAAAAGAGCTAATATCAATACAAGTGGGCAAAGCACAAGCGCTTCTGAATCACAATACAAGCAAACTCTTCTCACCCTGGGCATTCAAGTTGAAGATGTATTTAAACAGTCTGACAGCTTACTGTTGGCTTCAATATTTGGGTTTAACTACACCTACCTTGATCAAGGTGCTATTAAGGAAAGTCGCGGAGGTGAAGATTATGACTATGAAATCGATAGTGCAGACGCTCAATCTCTAGTTCTGGTAGCCGGGTTAGATACTTTGATTGAAGCTTCAATTGCAGAAAAACCCGGTTATGTCGACTTTAGAATTCGCTATGAGTTTGACATAACAGCTAATCGAAAAGAAACTCATGACTTAGATGCAGGCTTAGCTGGCCAGAACAAGGACGAATTTTCCGGGCAGAACCGAGGCCCGCATGCTCTGATGTTTGGAGCAGGCTATAACATCAATCTGACAAAGTCATTTAATCTAGGTACTGATGCAAGTTATACCATTAGATCGGAGGGGCATGATTATCGCGCTGGGCTTAATCTGGCTTATTTATTCTGATTATTGAATCCTCTCAAGGTAGATCGTTGCAATGGTTTTATCAGTCCCATGTTTGGTTTGATTGCCAATCCTTCACATTGGACTCAGACGACTGCGTGCTGTTTACTATTGGTTCGACAGTATTTTCTGACTGTTTAGATTTTGCACGGAGCGTTTAATTGTTATTCTTTAAAAATATGATTGTATAATATTATTTATCTATTAAATGCCTGGCTATTGTGAATTTAGG
>NZ_JAHHPS010000582.1:0-3292 GCF_024606275.1 Endozoicomonas sp. SESOKO4
GTACGCGCCGGTATCCAGCATGGTCTGCTTTATAACCAGACACAAAGACTCTGGACTATGGGCCCCATGTTCCGTTACGAGCGCCCACAGAAAGGACGTTATCGTCAGTTTCACCAGTTCAGTGTTGAAACCTTCGGCATGGCTGGCCCCGATATTGACGCAGAACTCATATTGTTGACTGCCAGGCTCTGGAAAGAGCTGGGTATCCATAAACATGTGCGTCTGGAACTGAATACTCTGGGAACATTGGAAGCTCGCCAGAATTATCGTGAGGCTTTGGTCGAGTACCTATCCCGCTTTGAGCAGGAACTGGATGAAGACAGTCGAAATCGTTTGAGTATTAACCCTCTCAGAATTCTCGATAGCAAAGATAAACGCACCCGGGAAATTGTTGCGGATGCCCCTGTACTGCACGATTATCTGGACGCTGAATCGGCCGGGCATTTTGAAACCCTGAAAAGTATTCTTGATGCAGCAGGGATTTCTTATGATGTCAATCCACGTCTGGTTCGCGGGCTGGATTACTATAGTCGGACCGTGTTTGAATGGATAACAGAGAGTCTTGGCGCACAGGGAACCGTCTGCGGTGGTGGCCGCTACGATGCCCTGGTTGAATTGCTGGGTGGCAAGCCAACACCGGCAGTAGGGTTTGCCATGGGGCTTGAGCGTCTGGTGTTAATGTTGGAAACACTCAACCTGGTTCCCGGGTCAGTTCATAAAACCGTTGATGTCGCAGTCGTCACCCGAGGGGAGGGTGTCAGTGCTAAAGCTCTCCCTATGATCGAGCAAATAAGAACAGGTGTTCCAGGCGTGCGCATTTTGGTGAATTGCGGCGGAGGCTTTAAAGGGCAGATGAAGAGGGCCTTCAGCAGCGGAGCTGATTACGCTTTCATCGTTGGAGAAGATGAGTTGGCCAGTCAGTCGGTATCCGTTAAGCCTTTGTCAACGGATGGTGAGCAGGAGAGCATGGGTATTCCTGCTGTGGTTGAATTTTTGAAAAAGCGAATTCAGGAGTAAAGCGTGAGTCGCTCAGATGAAGAAGAAGTAGAACTGCTCAAAAACCTCTGGCAGGAATACGGAAAGCCCGTTGTTGCCAGTGTCGCTATCACAGTCATCGCTATTTTTGGCTACAAGGCTTACCAGAAGAATCAACTGGAGACAGCAGCTGCTTCATCACAGCTTTACCAGAGTCTTCTGGAAGCTACCCAGACAGCTCATGGACAGCCACTGTCAGAGCAGCAGAAATCCACCGTTAAACACGTAGTGGAAACTCTGCAGTCTGATTATGAGAGCACTGATTATGCGGCTTTTGCAACGCTGTTTCAGGCTCGTGAACAGGTTCTGGATAACGATCTTGAGGGTGCTCGTTCTTCTCTTGAATGGGTGCTGGCTCAAAAGCCTGATCTGGAAGTTGAGTTGGTAACTCGTGCCAGGTTGGCGCGAGTGATGCTCAGCCAGTCTGGCGATAACGCTCAAGCAGCGCTGGATGTCCTGACCAAGGCCAAGTCAGAAGCCGGTTTTGTAGCTACAATCGAGTCTGTTCGAGGCGATGCGTATCTGGCGATGGGTCAGAGAGACAAAGCACGTGAATCCTATGAAAAGGCACTGGAAGCCGCCCGCACCAACGGAGAGTCCCGGCCTTTGCTGCAGTTCAAACTGGATGACCTGGCAGCCAACATAAAAGAGGGCTAATGGATGGAAAGGATAATCAGATCACTGCTGATCGTTTCCCTGACACTGGGGCTGGCTGCCTGCAGCCTTTTTTCCGATGATGAGGAAATAGTCCGCAAACCAAAACCTCTGACTGAGTTTGAACCAGATATTGAGTTGAAAGAGGTCTGGTCCAAAAGCATCGGTAAAGGTGTTGAGGACAGCTATGAGCGGCTGGTGCCCTCTGTATCAGGCGACGTGATTTATGTTGCCGGCGCCCACGGAAATGTCACCGCCCTGGATCTCGGGTCCGGCAGGGAAATCTGGAAGAAGAGTCTGGAATTACCCGTCGGTGGTGGTATTACTGCTGACTACGGAATGTTACTTATTGGAACCCTGGACGGTCATGTCATTGCTCTCAGAGAGGAAGATGGCAGTGAGCTCTGGAAAGCCAGAGTGAGCAGTGAAGTCATTTCTTCTCCCCAAACTAATGGCCGTGTTGTAATGGTCCAGAGTATTGATGACACCATTACCGCTCTGGATGCTGAGACCGGTAAAGAGCTTTGGCATCAGGAAAACCTGCAGCCTGCTCTGACTTTGAGAGGCTCCAGCACACCCCTTATTGAGGGGGAAGCTGTCTTTGTAGGGCTCTCCAATGGTGAGGCGAAAGCATTCAGAGTTAATGATGGCGGTCCTTTGTGGAACAGTCGTGTCTCTCTTCCTAAAGGAACCTCCGAGCTGGAGAGAATGGTCGACATTAAGGCGGAGCCACTGATTGTAGGTGACAATCTGTTTATGGTCAGTTTTCAGGGTAATGTAGCTGCCCTGGATATGTATAGCGGGCGTATACGCTGGAGTCGAGAGCTATCGAGCTACAAATCCATTGCGGAAGGTTTTGGATCTCTGTATCTGACCGATGACAGCAGTTATATCAGTTCTCTGGATCAACGCAGCGGTGCGGTTAGCTGGAGGCAGGATAAGCTGGAATATCGTTTGCTGACAGCACCGGCGACTTACAGCAGCTTTGTGGCCGTAGGTGATTTGGAAGGCTATGTTCATCTTTTGTCTCAGGTTGATGGTGCCATGGCAGGTCGCTTTAAGGCGAGTTCATCGGCGATTAAAGCACCTCCTGTGGTATCGGGTGATTTTCTGTATGTGCTCAGTGCTGACGGTATCCTGACTGCGCTGAATCAAAAGTGATTTGCTGAATTAAGCAGTGAGTTTGGCAAAGGAAGAAAGCCGGGCTGAACCTCAGGAGGTTCGGCCCTCTTTCATGCCGTCCCACTTGTTAACGGCAATCACAACGGCACGACCTGCCTCCAGTACAAAGCCCAACAAATGCAGATCCTGTTCCACGATCCCTTCCCTGGCATCAACAACCAGTACCACGACATTGGCATCTTCAATAGCCTGAAGAGTTTTAATGACCGAAAACTTTTCAGCCACTTCATGGACTTTACCTCGGCGGCGAACGCCCGCCGTATCGATCAGAGTGTAATCCTGCCCCCAGCGTTCATAGGGTATGTAAACGCTGTCGCGGGTAGTTCCGGCCTGATCATAAACGACAACACGTTCTTCACCCAGCAAACGATTGACCAGTGTCGACTTACCAACATTCGGGCGCCCAACGATACCAATCTTG
>NZ_JAHHPS010000584.1:0-3427 GCF_024606275.1 Endozoicomonas sp. SESOKO4
TCACCTCCTTAAACGACGACCGACCTTCCATAAGCGTTCACACGAATTGTTTGATGATCAGTTGACAGTGGTCAGTGACCAGTTGTCAGTTGGTCGTTTTGTTCTTTAAAAAAGTGTGTTTAATGAATCGGTTGTTTTGGCGATGCGCTGAACCAGCAAGATTGGGTCTGTAGCTCAGTTGGTTAGAGCGCACCCCTGATAAGGGTGAGGTCGGCAGTTCGAGTCTGCCCAGACCCACCAATCGTGATTCGGAATAAGGGGCTATAGCTCAGCTGGGAGAGCGCCTGCTTTGCACGCAGGAGGTCAGCGGTTCGATCCCGCTTAGCTCCACCATTATCCGAACGACCCATTCATTAAGCATATTTTGCTTCATTATCCCTTTTCTTCGATAGAAACCGGGTAATGCGTTCTTTAACAATGTGGAATCCAAACTTAAATAAGCTGAGTTGATTTAAAAGGCGCAAGTCTTTTAATGAGATTCTTGCTGAGACACTCTCAAGTTATTTACCGCAAGGTAATAGCTAATGTGTATGGCGTTCAGTTGTCAGTGGTCAGTTAACAGTGGCCAGTGATGAACTGGAGATCGTTAAAGGTAGTTATATGAACCTTTAATTCAGAACAGACCCTTTTTATGGGGTTTGGCAAAGAGATTTTTCTTCAGGCAAGGCGCAAGCTGAACGACGGAAGGAGCATACCCATGGTATGTGACTGACAGAGTGAAGATTGCAACGCCGCATGAAGGAAAATATCGCAGCCAAACAGATCGTTTTGGGTTATATGGTCAAGTGACTAAGCGTACACGGTGGATGCCTTGGCAGTCAGAGGCGATGAAGGACGTGGTAATCTGCGAAAAGTCTTGGGGAGCCGATAAACAGGCGCTGATCCAGGAATGTCCGAATGGGGAAACCCACTCACACAAGTGAGTATCCTTAACCTGAATACATAGGGTCAAGGAGGCGAACCCGGGGAACTGAAACATCTAAGTACCCGGAGGAAAAGAAATCAACCGAGATTCCCCCAGTAGCGGCGAGCGAACGGGGACCAGCCCTTAAGCAATTCAGGAGTTAGTGGAACGCTCTGGAAAGTGCGGCCATAGTGGGTGACAGCCCCGTACACGAAAACTCTTTTATTGTGAAATCGAGTAGGACGGCACACGTGAAATGTTGTCTGAACATGGGGGGACCATCCTCCAAGGCTAAATACTCCTGACTGACCGATAGTGAACCAGTACCGTGAGGGAAAGGCGAAAAGAACCCCGTTGAGGGGAGTGAAACAGAACCTGAAACCGTGTACGTACAAGCAGTGGGAGCAAGGGGCTAGTATCAAGATACAAGTGTCAGGAGGAATAACCATCAGGTTTACGTCCATCCAATCTTGTTTCTTGTCTCTTGATACTAGTCTCTTGTAACTGCGTACCTTTTGTATAATGGGTCAGCGACTTATTTTCTGTGGCAAGGTTAACCGAATAGGGAAGCCGTAGCGAAAGCGAGTCTTAACAGGGCGTCCAGTCGCAGTGAATAGACCCGAAACCGGGCGATCTATCCATGAGCAGGTTGAAGATCAGGTAACACTGATTGGAGGACCGAACCCACTGTCGTTGAAAAGCCAGGGGATGACTTGTGGATAGGAGTGAAAGGCTAATCAAGCCCGGAGATAGCTGGTTCTCCTCGAAAGCTATTTAGGTAGCGCCTCGTGTCTCACCATCGGGGGTAGAGCACTGTTTGGGCTAGGGGGCCATCCCGGCTTACCAACCCCATGCAAACTCCGAATACCGATGAGTGCAATCACGGGAGACACACGGCGGGTGCTAACGTCCGTCGTGGAAAGGGAAACAACCCAGACCGTCAGCTAAGGTCCCAAAGTAATAGTTAAGTGGGAAACGATGTGAGAAGGCCCAGACAGCCAGGAGGTTGGCTTAGAAGCAGCCACCCTTTAAAGAAAGCGTAATAGCTCACTGGTCGAGTCGGCTCGCGCGGAAGATGTAACGGGGCTCAAACTATTCACCGAAGCTACGGATCTAGAGACTAGTTTCTAGAAACAAGTGACAAGGTTAGATTATGCCGTATCGAAGTTTAAATGCTCATAGGCATCATCAAACGATACACTACTTGATACTTGTATCTAGAAACTAGTTTCTAGGTGGTAGAGGAGCGTTCTGTAAGCCGTCGAAGGTCAACCGGGAGGTGGGCTGGAGGTATCAGAAGTGCGAATGCTGACATGAGTAACGATAAAGGGAGTGAGAGGCTCCCTCGCCGGAAGACCAAGGGTTCCTGCGCAACGCTAATCGGCGCAGGGTGAGTCGGCCCCTAAGGTGAGGTCGAAAGACGTAATCGATGGGAAACAGGTTAATATTCCTGTACCCCTTTTGACTGCGATGGAGTGACGGAGAAGGCTAGGTCAGCCCGGTGTTGGTTATCCGGGTTTAAGGTCGTAGGCGGTGGAATCAGGCAAATCCGGTTCCTCTCTAATAGAGAACGCCGAGAACTGATGACGAACTGACCAAGGTCAGGAAGTGATTGATGCCAGGCTTCCGGGAAAAACTTCTAAGCGTCAGGTCAAAAGGGACCGTACCCGAAACCGACACAGGTGGTCAGGTAGAGAATACCAAGGCGCTTGAGAGAACCTGGGTGAAGGAACTAGGCAAAATGGCACCGTAACTTCGGGAGAAGGTGCGCCGGCTTTGGTGATCGGACTTGCTCCGTAAGCTGAGGCTGGTCGAAGATACCAGGTGGCTGCGACTGTTTATTAAAAACACAGCACTGTGCTAACACGTAAGTGGACGTATACGGTGTGACGCCTGCCCGGTGCCGGAAGGTTAATTGATGGGGTTATCTTCGGAGAAGCTCTTGATCGAAGCCCCGGTAAACGGCGGCCGTAACTATAACGGTCCTAAGGTAGCGAAATTCCTTGTCGGGTAAGTTCCGACCTGCACGAATGGCGTAACGATGGCCACGCTGTCTCCACCCGGGACTCAGTGAAATTGAAATCGCTGTTAAGATGCAGTGTATCCGCGGCTAGACGGAAAGACCCCGTGAACCTTTACTACAGCTTCACAGTGGATCTTGATGTTGCTTGTGTAGGATAGGTGGGAGGCTTTGAAGTGTGGACGCCAGTCTGCATGGAGCCAACCTTGAAATACCACCCTGGCAATATTGAGGTTCTAACCCAGGTCCTTTATCAGGATCGGGGACATTGTGTGGTGGGTAGTTTGACTGGGGCGGTCTCCTCCCAAAGAGTAACGGAGGAGCACGAAGGTTGGCTAAGCACGGTCGGACATCGTGCGGTTAGTGTAATGGTACAAGCCAGCTTGACTGCGAGACGTACAGGTCGAGCAGGTACGAAAGTAGGTCATAGTGATCCGGTGGTTCTGAATGGAAGGGCCATCGCTCAACGGATAAAAGGTACTCCGGGGATAACAGGCTGATAC
>NZ_JAHHPS010000585.1:0-1020 GCF_024606275.1 Endozoicomonas sp. SESOKO4
GATTATGGGTGAATCTGAAAACGCCCTCATCACCGGCCTTCAGGACTTTGGTGTATTTCTGAGCAACGTTATTCTCGTCTGTCTCAAACAGATCAACACTGGAAACCTTGGCAGGAGTATTATAAAAAGCTAAATTTGCGTATGAAACTCTTCGACGCAACATGGAAGAACTGGAAAGCCAGAAGCAGAAACTTGATCAGGAAGTCAAACAAATTCCAAAGCTGGAACAACAACTCCATGATGCCAGACTGGAGGCCAGAAAGACTTACAACTCTGAACTGGCAGCAATGCTTGGCATTGATGACTGGGATGATACCCAGCCACCAGAAGGGCAAGCCAGACGTCTCTTGGAGAAAATTAATGACATGCGTTCAAAGGTTATCGCAACCTATACCGCACCAGAAACATCTGATGAAGAAGCTTTACAAGCAAAACCGGCGGCGTTTGAAGGCATATCAGGTACTACTCCGATCAATGAAGAGGATCTGAGTTACAGCGCTAATGGGCCCGTTCCAAATATAGATAAGACATTAGACGCAACAGGACGGTCCAGTAAAGAAGCTGCAAAGGCAAAACCGGCGGCCATTGAAGGCCGGTCAGGTATTACTCCAGTCAATGAAAACGATCTGATTTACAATGTTCTTGGGCCCATGCTAATTCAGGATGAGACATTATTGGAAGGAGCGAATCCAGAGCAAATTCTTGCTCCCATTGAAAGAGGCTGTGGTCTGGTCCCGGTTGACAAAGCTGACCTGAAGGCTCGTGTCCGGGCCATTAAGGAACACATTGAGCACGTCAACCACCCCAGCTACCTCAGGCAGCAGGATGAACAGGCCAATCAACAAACGGTTCAGCAACAAAGCACCACCCGCACAGAGGCTGAAAAAGCAGCAGCCACCAAAGCTCGCCTTGCACTCATCGCCTCACATTTAAACATGCCGGATTTTGATGACAATACAGATATTGACACACAGCATAAACTTCTGGTCGAGAAGATCAAATCACTAAATGCCTTAACAC
>NZ_JAHHPS010000586.1:0-9102 GCF_024606275.1 Endozoicomonas sp. SESOKO4
TCAAAAATGATGATTCAATGGCAAGGGCATGGTTTCGCCGGTTTGCTTCATCACACCAGGCGCTAATAAAAACAATCGTCACTGCAAAAGATAAAGATGAACTCCAGAAATGGTTGAGACGTTTTACCAAGGATGAGGCATTAATCAAGTCAATCATGGATCGCCATGGGAGTATTCATTTTCCCGCTCTGTTCTTTTCCACCCTCACTAAACTGATGAATCAATGTAAAACATTTGCATTAGAGACAAAAGCCACCCTCCCCTCTTATGGCGCGACCGGCTCAGCCACTCTCAGTACCGATGGCCGCCATCTGGTGAGTGTCAGGAATTATAAAACGCTGGAAATCTATGGCCAGAAGAGCGATGGATCATGGGAAGCAAAAGGCACTTTTTCCCATTGTGGTCTCAGATCCGTCACCTTCAGTGCCGATGGCCACTATGTAGTGACAGCTGGTGTAGATGGCAAGGCGAAAATTTACGGCCAGAAAGACGAACAATCATGGGAAGAAAAAGCCACTATTTCCCATGATAACTTCCTCATATCAGCCATCTTCAGCGCAGATAGCCGCTATGTGATGAGCTGGAGTAAAGACGGCAAGGCGAAAATCTATGGCAAGAAAGACGATGGCTCATGGGAAGTAAAAGCCATCATTTCCCATAACGCCGGAGTCATTTCAGCCACCTTCAGTGCCGATAGTCGCTATGTAGTGACTGCCGGTGGCAGTGGAGACGGCAAGGTGAAAATCTATGGCAAGAAAGACGAACGATCATGGGAAGAAAAAGCCATTATTTCCCATAATGACTTGGTCGCTTCAGCCTCCTTCAGCACTGATGGCCGCTATGTGGTGACCGCCAGTGGAGATGGCGTGGTGAAAATTTATGGCCGGGAGGACGATGAGTCATGGGCAGAAAAAGCCATCATTACCCACAGGCTTTTAGTAGTATCGGCCACCTTCAGTGTCGATGGCCGCTATGTGGTGACCGCCAGTTTTGATGGCAAAGCGAAAATCTATGGCAAGAACAACGATGGGTCATGGATAGAAAAAGCTATTATTTCTCATGACGGTTGTGTCAGGTCAGCCACCTTCAGCGCCGACGGTCGCCATGTGATGACGACCAGTAATGATCACAAGGTGAAAGTCTATGGCCTGAATGACGATGGATCATGGGAAGAAAAAGCTATCATTTCCCATAAAAAAGAGGTCAACTCAGCCACATTCAGCCCCGATAACCGCTATTTGCAGACCTCCAGTGATGACGACGAGACGAAAATCTATGGCCTGAAGGACGGTGGTTCATGGGAAGTAAAAGCCATCATTTCCCATGACGATATTGTCAACTCAGCCACATTCAGCCCCGATAGCCAACATGTGATCACCGCCGGTTACGATGGCACGGCGAAAATTTATGGTCGGCAGAACGATGAAACCTGGAAAGAAAAAGCCATCATTTCAGATCATGGTACAATCAATTCAGCCACCTTCAGCATGGATGGCCATGTGTTGACCATCCAGACCTTCCATAGCGTTAGTACGTTGAAAATCACTGAACTACAGATGAGTGACTGATGGTTTGCTGTCACTCATTGGCTCAGGCCCACATTATTCTTCTGCAACACCTGCTCAGCACGATAACTTGAGCGCACCAGGGCACCGGCCACGACTTCAACAAAACCTCTTTCCAGGCCCCACTGACGATACTTCTCGAACTCTTCGGGCGTCACGTAACGTTCAATTGGCAAATGGTTTTTGGTGGGTTGCAGATACTGGCCCAGAGTCAGGATATCGCAATCAATGGCCCTGAGATCATTCATAGTCTCAATGATTTCGTCCTCGGTTTCACCCAGACCCAGCATCAGGCTGGTTTTGGTGAGTACATCGGGTCGGTATTTTTTGGAGTGAGCCAGAACAGCGAGCGTCTGTTCATAGCTGGCACGCGGGTCACGAACAGGATGTGTCAGTCGTTTAACGGTTTCAACGTTCTGAGCGAAAACGGCAATACCGCTGTCAACCACAGTTTCTACATCTGCCAATACACCCAAAAAATCCGGTGTCAGCGCTTCAACGTCGGTTTCAGGATTGACTTCCTTCACCCGTTTTACGACGGCGGCATAATGACCGGCACCGCCATCTTCAAGGTCATCACGGTTAACAGAGGTCAGAACCAGGTATTTCAGGTTCATCAGTTTTACGCTGTTGGCCGTGTGGTCCGGCTCCTCCTTATCCAGCCAGCCTTTGGGGTTCCCGGTATTCACCGCACAGAAGCGACAGGCACGGGTGCAGACATCGCCCATCAGCATGATAGTGGCGGTACCGGAACTCCAGCACTCATTGATGTTGGGGCACATGGCCTCTTCACAAACGGTACTCAGTTTGTGCTCATGAACAGTCTCTTTGACTTCTTTGAACTTGCTGCCGTACCTGGGCTTGATTCTCAACCAATCCGGCTTGCGCATAAAAGGCTGAACCGCTTCATCGGAGCGATTGCTGGCCTTGATGCCATTCTTGATGGCGGTAATGCCTTTTTCATTGACAAATTTCTCGCCACTCTGAATGGTAACAGCCGGAATCTGGACGGTTGGAATCAGGTTGCTATCGGTCATAGAATCCCAGTTATGTCGATCAGTTGTACCGTTTGTGAACCCGTTCGTTCACTAACTTGAATTTGGAGACAGATTGCTCAGGCCTCTTGAGCCAGATCAAGCTCTGCTTCTTCCTTTAGTGTTTGCGCCTCATTATACCCAAGTTCCTCCATGAGACACTCAAGTAAGCGACTGCTCACTTCATCCCATTGTACAGGATTTCGAAACTCCCTGAGCTGGGCGACCTGTAAACCCTCATAACCGCAGGGGTTGATGCGGGTAAACGGCTCCAGATCCATATCCAGATTGATACTCAGTCCATGATAACTTCTCATCTGCCTGAATCGCAGCCCCAGGGCCGCAATTTTGGCACCATCAATATAAACACCGGGGGCGTCAGGTCTGGCGCAGGATTCTACACCATAGCTTGCAAGCACTTTGATGATGGCATTCTCAATAGCTGACACCACTTTTCTGGGACCACTGCCTGAGCGGCGAACATCCATCAGCAGATAGACCACCAGCTGACCCGGACCGTGATAAGTAACCTGACCTCCGCGATCCACCTGAACCACGGGAATATCTCCGGGTGCCAGAACATGCTCGGGTTTGCCGGCCTGCCCCTGAGTAAAGACAGGATCGTGCTCAACAAACCAGAACTCATCAACCGTCTGCTCATCTCTCTGTTCGGAAAATGCCTTCATAGCCTCGAACACGGGCTCGTAGGGCTGCCTGCCCAGATAGCGGATATTCAGCTTCATCAAAGTACCATTTGCACCCGGCCAGTAGCTTTAAGGTCTTCGAAGATCGCTTTCAGCTGAGGCTCTCCGGTGGCGAGAATAGTCACCATGACAGAAGTATACTTGCCGGTACGGCTCTCTTTCAGCCGGAAGTTGCCATCGTAATCCGGAGCATGCTGCTTAACGATAGCGCAGACAGCTTCCTGAAAATCCGGAGCAGCATTACCCACGATACGGATTTCGTAATCGCAGGGAAATTCAATTTTTAGCGCTTCTTGATCGGTCATTTTTTACACTGTTGATAAATGAAATATCTTCAGAGTCGTCAAGCCTGAAGATATTAGTATTTCACTCACTGGACACTGCCACTGAACGCTCAGGACAACCCCCTAAAGAACAGCACGATGCTGTCCCAGAGACGCTTGAAGAAACCACCACGCTCTATCGCAGTTTCTGCTCTGAGAGGGACTTCTTTGACGATCTCATCATCGATAGTCACTTTCAGTGTACCCAGCTGCTGGCCAGCTTCGACTGGCGCTTCAATAATGGGATCAATATCCATCGTCGCTTTCAGTTTCTTACCGGTATGCCTGGGAACTGTGACAATCAAGTCCTTATCGATGGCAATGTCTACCTGATCCTGTGTCCCCTTCCAGACCGGGACAGTTTCAAGCGTTACGCCACCTTTTTTGACATCCACATTTTCGAAGAAACGGAAGCCATAGGTCAGTAGTTTCTGTGCCTCAGCAGCACGCTGTTTCTCTCCATTGGCACCCAGGATAACAGTAATCAGACGACGTCCATCGCGTTTTGCAGTAGCCGCCAGACCATATCCACTGGCTTCAATATGGCCTGTTTTTAAACCGTCCACATTGGGGTTACTCCATAAAAGACGGTTTCTGTTTGCCTGACGACGCAATGGCTTGCCGGTTTTCTTGTTGGTACCGTATTGGTAATACTTCTGAGCATAAAGCTCATAATACTCCGGGTAATCTTTGACAATGTGACGAGACAGTATCGCAAGATCCCTCGCAGTGGAATAGTGATCAGACGCAGGCCAGCCGGATGCATTCATAAAATGGGAGTTAATCATCCCCAGTCGTTTGGCCGTATTGTTCATAAGCTGGACAAAGGCGTCTTCACTGCCGGCAATGTGCTCAGCTATCGCGACACTGGCATCATTACCGGAGACAATAATGATACCTTTTAACAGTTCCTGCACCGGAACCCGCTCACCCACCTCTACAAACATGGTCGAGCCGCCCATTTTCCAGGCTTTTTCGCTGATCAGAACCTCATCATCGCGATGAATATTGCCAGCAGCCAGCTCAACCTCGGCGATGTAAGCGGTCATCATTTTGGTCAGGCTGGCGGGGTGAGAGGTGTCATCCGCATTATCGGAGGCCAGAATTTCTCCGCTGTCAGCATCCATCAATACAAAACTGTTAGCAGCGATCTTGGGTGCAGCAGGAATCAGGGCAGCAGCCTGAGCCCGAACGGTTCCGGTCGCCAGAATAAACACCATGAGCACCCATCCAGCTACACTTTTCAATCGCTCATGACTGGCCCGGACAGGATTTAATCGTTTGATCATTATAGAAATTAGCTCTGAAATTCACTGTTGTCGGCCATTATAATGTTACCGACTAATGAGTTTAAGGGAAGCATTGAAAATAGAATGTAATGTGTTCATGGTCTGCTCAGTTAAAGTCTACCAGCCCCCGGTTGGAACATAGGCCTGACCGACTAAAAAAACCTGACTCAGACTACTCCCTGATGGCCTCAGATGCATCTTCGTAAATCAGGTATGGCACGTCAAAATCACCTTCATCGAGCTTATCAAGGAGTTCCTCCAGATGCTCGATCGTTTGAATCGGTCCAATCCTGACACGGTAAAAGGGATCAGGCTCCTCATCCCCTTTCACCACCTTGATATCACTGCCTATGGTTTCAGCCACCTGCCGACGCAATACCTGTGCGTAGTGGTAATTTTTTAGCGCTGCCAGTTGCACAAAGAGCAGTTGATTATTATCACCCCCATTAGCTGCTTCAGTACTTTTAGCGGCAGCAAGGGATCTCACATCTATCCCCTCTATCAGCACATCAGTCACTCCCTTTTTGGCGAACCCCAGCTTGACGGCAGCGGCATAGGAGAGATCAATAACCCGATCACCATGGAAAGGCCCACGATCATTGACCCGAAGTACAACCGACTTGCCATTGTGACTGTTGGTGACCTTGACATAGGAAGGCAGAGGCAAAGTCTTGTGCGCCGCAGTCATACCATAAAGATCGTAAATTTCACCGTTAGCCGTCTGCTTGCCATGAAACTTGGAGCCATACCATGAGGCCTTGCCTTTTTCCTGATAGCCTTTGGCACTCTTCATGGGGGTATAGGTCACATCATTGAGTTCATAGGGAGAATCCTTGAACTGACCATCATGGGTGACAGGAATGGCATCAGGGATCTGGCTGACATCCCTTTTCTCTGTGGGAGGCCCGTCCTCAACAGTCACACAACCACTTAACAGAAGAAAGGTCAGTCCCAGAAGGCTTCCTGCTATAGATCTTGCTCTGATTATCAATTTCATAGGATATGGCGCTTTAACGTTATTCTGCCTTAGGCTACAGAGCCTGAACGAATATCTGTGACAAAAAAAAAAGAAAACCGCTTTTACGCCCGAAGCATAAAAACGGTGCCTTTGTTCATGAACCAGAAGGCTCAGACTATTTAGATTGCTTTCCGGCTAATGTCCTTCCAGACTTTGACACTGATGTTGTATAGCCGGTTTTTACATCCCTCGCTAGCTGATAAACGGCCATTGCATAAAGTTTGCTGCGGTTGTACGTCGTAATGACATAGAAATTATGCATCCCCAGCCAGTACTCCGGCCCCTTTTCACCTTCAAGCTTGATGGCAGCTGCCTTGGCAGTGTCTGGTACAGGGGCCTCTGGACGCCAGCCAGAACCTTCCAGCTGCTTCAGGGTTTTTTTCGGCCTGACGGAGTCAGACACCGCTTTCTCATATTGGCTTCCAGTAACCTTCGCCTTGCTGGCAATAGGCTTGCCGGCTCTCCAGCCATTTTCGCGGAGATAATTGGCAACGCTGGCGATAGCATCTTCTTCCTGCTTCCAGATATTTGACTGACCATCACCGGTATAATCTACCGCGTAAGCCCTGTAACTTGAGGGCATAAACTGGGGTATACCCATGGCGCCAGCATAAGAGCCGGTCAGATCTGAAGCATCCAGTTCCTGCTCGCGGGTCAGAATAAGAAATTCTTTCAGCTGCTGGGTGAAAAACTTGCTGCGCGGAGGATAATCGAAGCTCAGAGTAGACAGCGCATCGAGAACCTTAAAGCCACCGGTCTGGCGACCATAGTAAGTTTCAACGCCGATAATGGCCACAATCACATCCGCAGGGACACCATACTCCTTTTCAACTTTGGAGAGCGTTTTCTGGTGCGCCTCCCAGAAGGTCACGCCAAGGTCTACTCGCTCCGGGGTCATAAAAATCTTTCGGTAGTCCTTCCACTCCAGACGCTTCTCAGCTGGCCTGCTGATTAACTCAAGTACTCTGTCAGACTTGTTAGCCTTACCCAGAATGTCCTGCAGCTCCTTGCGAGAAAACTGTTCGTTCTTGACCAAGTCATCAATAAACGCCTTTACTTCTGGTTGAAGCGCATAATCAGGCTTATCATCGACTGCCTTTTTAGAATCAGCAGCCATTGCCGGTGCCGCTAAAAGACAACCACTGAACAATACACCTGCAACCATGAGTCGAAATGGCGGCAGTCCTAAAAATTCTTTTACCCTTCTTAAGGCCATATGCCCTCCCTGCTACTACTCAGATGAATGCCGTTAGCTGATTGAACTTCATACGGGATAATGTCTACTTTACAGCAGTCACGGAGAGACAACTAGCGTACCGGCTTTATTTAAGTTAAATGTTGCTTTGCCCAATGCAGAGAAACCTGATGTAAAAAAGCCCTCTTGTGAGAACGAACGGATCTTGTGATATCGTTTAAGCCCATACGGCGCTCCTAAACTGCGTGAGTTCGCCAGTGCTTTAACGACGTATGAACAATTGGGGTGTTGGTCAAGATTGCACCTAAACCTTTCCAGCAGCCGGAACCCGCTGTCGTCTTCCTGCTTGCAGACGACTGATATTGGGGGGAGCATTTTGTGAAGAACATCGAACTGACCGGGGGGCAGGGTAGTTGCTGCCCGCAGGATGCCCTGAAACTGAACAGGTTGCATGACAAACACTCAACGTTTAGCGACCGACTGAATGCCTGTGAGTATAGCTCATGCGAGCAACATTTAACCTAAACGGAGGCTGTCGCCTGCGTAATCATTTGATAGGGAACGAACTTATGAAAAAGAGGGTTTTCCCTGCAATTACCGACTTTGCCCCAGAAATGTTTTATGAGTCTGTATCGACATCAACAGACCAAACCCTGCCATCAGGGTAACCAGCGAGGTTCCTCCCCGACTCACCAGAGGCAAAGGCACCCCGACCACAGGTAGCAGGCCGCTCACCATACCAATATTGACAAAGATGTAGACGAAAAACGTCAGGGTAATACTACCTGCCAGCAGTCTGCCAAACAGAGTCTGAGCCCTGAGTGTTATAAACAGGCCTCGACCGATAATCAGAGCATATAATGCCAGTAGAATCAGGCATCCCATCAGGCCAAACTCTTCCGCCAATACCGCAATAATAAAGTCAGTATGACTCTCCGGCAGAAAGTCCAGATGCGACTGGGTTCCCAACAACCAGCCTTTACCATATAGCCCACCCGATCCAATGGCAATTTTTGACTGGATAATATTCCAGCCTGCACCCCAGGGATCACTCTGGGGATTGAGAAAGGTCAGCACCCGCTGCTTCTGATAGTTAAGCATGACAAAATGCCAAAAACCCCAGATAGAAGGAACGGCCAGCATAATCGCAGAAAAAATCAGTCGCTTCCTCAACCCCGCCAGCAGTAATATAAACAGGCCTGAAGCACCAATCAGCAGGGAGGTCCCCAAGTCGGGCTGCCTGGCAATCAGCACGACTGGAATACCAATCAAGATCATTACAGCGACAATATTTTTTAAAGAAAGCGGCAGCTGTCGCTTTGAAACATAAGTCGCCACTACAATCGGCATAACCAGCTTGATGATTTCAGAGGGCTGAAAGCGAATAAAAGGTAATTGAATCCAGCGCTGTGCCCCCTTGGAGTGAATCCCCATGATCAACACAGCGATCAGGAGAGCGACACCGCCAATATATATCCACGGTGACAGCCGCATCAGCAGTCGAGGTGAAATCTGGGCAATGATAATCATGCCAACAAACCCAATGAGCATATAGATGGCTTGTCGAATGACAATGCTCATATCTTGCCCACTGGCACTGTATAAAATAAACAGACCGGCTCCGCAGACAATGACCACAAAACCTATCAGCATAAAGTCGATATGCAGGCGCTCTGACCAGTCAGGTGCCTTGTGAAAGCCCTGCCCTTCATCTAGCTGGCGAACAAAATCCTGACCGGTCATTGTGTGGTCCTCTTGTTGTCAGCACTGGTTTTCTTCTGTTCGGCTCTGGCGAGTCTGGGGAGGAGATAAAAGTCCATCACATCCCTGGCTACGTTGGCTGCACCATTGCTGTTCTCCAATACCACAGCCATCGCTATCTGGGGATCTTCAATAGGCGCAAAAGCCACGAACAGACTATGATCCCGCTCGAACTCCTTGAGTTTTTCAGCATCATATTCTTCACCCTGAGGA
>NZ_JAHHPS010000587.1:0-16977 GCF_024606275.1 Endozoicomonas sp. SESOKO4
CATATTCACGAGTATCCAGACGAATATTGGCCTGTTCCCTGACCCTGGACTGAGCACCATCAGCCCCAATAAGCAAATCCGCGGTAAATACATTGCCATCCTGCAGCGTGACTTCAGGCTTTTCACCTCTGAGATTCATGCTTTCAATGGTTGCAGGGGCAAACACCGATACCGATTCTATGTCTTCGAGCCTTTTTAAAAGACCCAGCTGAGTGACACGGTTCTCGACAATAAAACCCAACTGTTCATGCCTGATATCTGCCGCGTTGAAGATAATTTGATTAGGCCGTTTATCCAGCTCTTTGCCGACCGGGGAGTATAGTTTCTCCCACACAGCCATGCGTCGATAAGGGCACATCCTCATGGTTTCCATATACGGCCAGGCACCCAGATTTTTCAGAATCTGCCCGGATGCGTAGCTCAGTGCCGATACTCTCAGATCCGGTAACTGATCGGGTTTGAATGCTGACGGTAAGGCCCGGTCAAAAACCGCCACCCGAATACCTTTGAGGCCCAAAGCACACGCAATTGCGGCACCCACCATGCCTGCGCCAACCACCATTACATCGTAGTGTTCTGATTTCGTCATAGCCTGAAACTTCCCGTTAGCCCGCAGTCTTTGGATAACCGGCTTATATGACCACAGGGCGAATGAATGCTCAACTATCCGGCTCGAGAAGGCTATCGCAGCATCTCAAAAAGAAAAATCCATTTTCTTGCATATCAATCAACTACTGCTAAAAACATTGTGCTCATAAACAAAAATCCACTGATTGGAGTATTCAAATGCAGTATCGGTTTCTTCCGATAGTTCCTTTCCTTGTGTCACTCTACACCGAAGCGGGACAATGGCCTGACGTGGCTCGATATTCAACTTCTTATTACTCCCAACTCAAAACCATGGACTTATATCTTCCACCTATACAGGCATTGGAAATTCCTAAAGCACAACGGATCGATCCAGTCTTTTATCAACCTGAAGCATCTTCACTGAGTAAAACAAAAACATTTCTTCAATTAAATGTTGCTACTGCCGGTTATTCCTCTATTGAGATTTCTGAAGCCGATGACGGTGTTTTCTTCACTGACTTTAAAAGCTCAGAAACAACGTCCAAAACAACCACTGCATTAGAGCAGGACTATCTGAACCATCTGGATATACTCAGACTGAACAAGATAAGGCTGGTGTTTGACTCTCAGGACAACACCCTGAGATTTTCTTGTCATGGAAAAACGTTCATTATTTCCAAATTCAGCGATTCCGGGACTTCTGAACCCTATCAGTCATTCCTGGTCCCGGCTATTTCATTAATGCCGGAAGTCGTCCAACTGATTGTCAACCTGATCCGGCACCTGAATGAACATCCTGACGGTATAGAGGGAGAAGAAGCTTTCCCCGGGGGAACACTCCAACAGGCTGATGTGGATAAGTATTTGATTTTTTCCGACACTGCTCTGTTTCCCACTTATCCTGACACAAGCTTCTGCAGGGGCAGCAGTCACTGTGTCCCCCTGAGTCAATACGCCTGGCTGGTCTATTCAGGGCATGGCAAAGCGGCCATTGTGAGCGATCCTTATTCCTCCGATGAGCCTATGGATGCAGATAATGGAAAAGACGGTGAGGGAGGTGAAGTGAAAAAGCCTGCCTATGCAACTCTTCCTGCCGGGGCCACTGACTTTCGGGCAGGTAATATCGGCATTGGAGGAGGTATTGGGGCTGGCTCAGGCGGTGAAGACAATGATCCACCGGAAAAAGCAACTGATTATTCCCGAACGCCTCCAGAAGACAAAAACGAGTCTGACGATGATCTTAACTTGTTACTGACTGAACTCTCTTTGCTGTCTGACGATGATTTTCTCTCTTTAATGGATGATATCTCTTTGCTATTAAATACGGTTAGTGCAGTCTACGAGCAACAAGGCTGGATCTTCTCTGTAAGGGAAGAGTCTACAGTGATTTATGCACCTGTACGCACAACATTTAATGCACGTTCAGCAGGAGTGATTGAGAAAAATATGCCACAGGAAGAACTTGCGAGGCTGCGGTACGCTCTGATGTTCGCTCAAGCTGCTATTGGCGATACATTTAAAGTTCTGGGCATAAGACGTCTTAAGCAGCTACTGGATAACCTTACCGGCAAATCTGATGATTCAAGAGAAGCTTTGCCAGAACCACCTGTCACTTCTGCCCAGCGATCTCCTGAAACTGAGACAACCGCCACAACTCCTGACACTGACGCCGGGGCTACAAGTAGTGCAGGTGGAGGCTTACGCCACTGGATGTTCCTGAAATCTTACGCCAGTCTGGGCGGGATTCAAGGTGTTGTTGATCATGAGAATGCAAATGCGATGCAGCCAGATGATTCCCACAGCTGCATGTCTGATGGCTCTGGGAAAGCGTCGCCAGAAGCGCCTGTTACTTCTGATCAGGGATCTCCTGAAACAGAGACAACAGTCATCGATTCTGACACGGCTCCCTTGATACCAGACGATGATGAATAGCCCGTCGTCGATCCAGATCCTTCAAACAGAGGAGAGCTTCCGGAAGATAGGTCACCCACAGAGCGGGACTTGTTGATCAACAATAATGATAACTAAACTTCTGACTCGTCTTCATCATGATCCGTACCTTCGTCTTTTTGCCGGGCCCGACGCTCAGAAAGCTTTCGGGCCCCGCGCTTCTTCTGGCGTTTTTTTGAGGCTTTTCGGGATCGCAGATTACGTGCAGATTCGAGCCCCTGCTCGTTTTGGGGGACTTTAGGCTGATATTCATCGCCTCCCTGCTGAGAACCTTCACCCTGATCGCCTGAGCTTTTGTTTGGATTCTCACCATAGTCCAGGGCAGTCGAAGTAGAAGATGGATTGATCTTCATCGGTTGCGCTTCCTTACTCACCTATTGAATGAGTGTATCCTGAAAAATCTTTTACCACCATGAGTGAGTGATTTGCACCACGAATATCGGCTGCCATGTCGCATGAAAAACAGCCATACCCAATCCGGATTTCTTTCCACCCGGAAGTTTCGCTCCCCTCTCACCCTTCAGCAGGTGCCTCTGAGGAGGTATTTAGCAGCCAGCTATTTTCAAAGAGGAGTAAAGGCTCTAGTCTATGCTGTCTATGTTTATTGCACCGGTACCTCTGTCATCCTATGCAACAGAAGCCTATCGTCATTTTTGACTCCGGAGTCGGAGGTCTCAGTATTTACCAGAAAATCAGAGAGAATCTGCCGTTTCTTTCCGTGATTTACTGCTCTGACAGTGAAGGTTTTCCCTATGGCCCAAAACCTGAAAATGATGTGGTCGAACGAACCCTTCATTGCCTGACGCGGCTGGTCGCCAACTTTCAACCAGCCCTCGCCATCATTGCCTGTAATACAGCCAGCACTATTTCTCTGCCCAGAGCCCGCGAGTTGCTCGACATTCCTGTTGTTGGCGTTGTGCCAGCGATCAAGCCAGCCAGCCAGACTTCACAAAAGCGCTGCATCGGTCTTCTGGCCACACCGGGAACCGTTGCGAGAGATTATACCAATCAGCTGATTCATGAGTTTGCGGGAGACTGCGAGGTGATTCGGGTAGGAAGCAGTGAACTGGTGCACCTTGCTGAACAACATATGCGCGGTGAATCAATAAACCTTGATGATCTGAAAAAAATTATTAGACCACTGTTTAATGGTAATAACTGGCCAGACTGTATTGTTTTGGGTTGCACCCATTTCCCACTGGTTCAGGAGCTTCTCGATTCTGTCGTACCAGCCCCGGTTACCTGGGTTGATTCAGGCGAAGCAATCGCCCGCAGAGTCGCCTCTTTGCTGAAGACGCATTATTCCTATCCTGAAGGGCCCCATTATGAAGGGACTGTGGAACATCGCTTCCTTTATACGGGCTCAGACCAATTGGTCACATCATTGCTGCCTGCTCTGAAAGCCATGAACTTTTCAGAAATAGCCTGTCTGGATAACTGACGACAAGTGCCTGACCGGGAATAACCCCGATCAGGCTGACTATCAAAGTTCTCTGGCCTGATAGTAAGCCACTTCTGAAATGTTGTGATACTCCACAGACTGCCTGCGGAATGCATCATAGGATTCATAGATCCTTTTTGCCTGCTCGCTGTTGCTACGAGTCTCAGCCACGACTTCTTCAGAGATGATCTTTAGCTGTTTAAGTACATCATCCGGAAGTTTTTTCAGCTGCACACCGTGCTCTTCAACCAACTGTTTCAGGGCGGCATTATTGCGGGCAGTGTATTCATCAATCATATCCTGATTCACTGCCCGGGCAGCGGTGGTCACAATGGCCTGCAAATCGGCCGGTAACGCATTCCATTTATCCAGATTGACAGTGAACTCAAGCACTGTGCCCGGCTCGTGCCAGCCAGGATAGTAGTAGTATTTTGCGGCTTTATAGAGACCAAATGCCAGATCATTGTAAGGACCTACCCACTCAGTCGCATCAATGGTTCCCGTCTGAAGTGCGGTAAAGATTTCCCCACCCGCTAAATTGACAGGCACCCCGCCCAGACGTTTGAGAACTTCGCCACCCATACCAGGAATGCGCATCTTCAGACCTTTCAGGTCTTCCAGAGAGTTAATCTCCCTGTTGAACCAGCCTGCCATTTGAACCCCGCTGTTACCCCCGGCAAAAGGCTTGAGATT
The DNA here is from genome assembly GCF_024606275.1 of Endozoicomonas sp. SESOKO4. Classification (NCBI taxonomy): domain Bacteria; kingdom Pseudomonadati; phylum Pseudomonadota; class Gammaproteobacteria; order Oceanospirillales; family Endozoicomonadaceae; genus Endozoicomonas; species Endozoicomonas sp. SESOKO4. The sequence goes on from NZ_JAHHPS010000587.1 coordinate 4,655, forward strand.
AAAGGGCTTGTAAAGGTCATCCCAGAGTTGCTGACCGCCACCGTAGTGAATCCAGCTGCTGATTTCCTGAGCATTCAACCCATAAGGAACCGTTGCGAAAAACTGAGCGGCAGGCTCTTTTCCTTTCCAGTAATAAGCACCGCTGTGACCCATGTCGGCTGTGCCATTGGAGACTGCGTTGAACACCTCCAGAGGGGAACCAGTTCACCACCGCCGTATACCTTTAGCGTAAGCCGACCAGCGCTCATCTCATCAACTAATTTGGCAAATCGTTCTGGTCCCATACCCAGACCCGGAAAGTTTTTCGGCCAGGAGGTTACCATTTTCCATTCGTAGGTTGGTTTAACTGACTCGGCTGGCAATGCAGAAGTCGATGTTGCAGAAAATTCCGGCTCACCACAGCCCGAAAGAAATGTCACTGTCGCAGCCAGTCCGATGAATGTAAGAAAGTTACGGCGTCTCATTAAGCTTACCTGTTAATTGTTGTTTTTATTATGTGATCGCAGAGCCTGCCGAAGAAATAGTAGGACGTTATTGAAAACTGTTCAACCCGCCAGTTCTTAAGTCTGCTGTGATCCTGATTCTCGACTACCCTCAATGCCATGGTTTCATTATCCAATAAAGATCAATCAACCGTTTTCAATACACATTGACATATGAAAGGCGATGTTATGCTTAAGAAAAAATTGAGATATTCAGACTACACCCTGATTTTTATGCTGTTATTTGCTTCACCTTATGCCCTTGCTTATCCGAATTTAAGCTCGAGTTCCTTGCTAAATTATCTGGCAACCATGTTGGTTCTCCAATCTACCATTAACCTTCCTGGTAATCATAATACCGGCTTGGTAGACGCCAATAGTTGTGACGGCAGCTGTCAGTTTGAGCCACAGTTGCATGAATATTTTCAAGGCAGCGTTATTCTTTTTGTCAGGGCTGTTCAATCCCCTTGCTCAAAACGCATTTTTGATGAAAAAAAGGAAATTTGGTTTGGGGGTTGGAGTCATGAATATAGTTTTATCGATCCTTTTATGATGAAGGTAGAAAAAAATGGTAGTTTGACTCCGGAAATAGGGTATGACGGAAGGTTTGCTTATTCTGTTAAAGATGATCCGGAAGGCATTAGTCTGAAAATCCTTTTTAAGGATGTACAGCCAGAAGAGGCTGGACACTCGTGAATATGAGCAACAGTGCCTGGTGGCGACTGTTGAGATTGAAGGGGGCTTACAGGACATTACCTGGCAGGCGTTCACTGCCACGGGACCGGAAGCCTTTCTTCCAATGGCTGATGTTGATGGCAAAAGTTATGCGTCTATTGTCTGGTATAACCTGCCAGAGAATGTCCATAAACTCATGAAACTGCCAGACAGTGAGTTTCTGGAAGAACTTTCAACGACTTTTCCTAAAGAGTTACCACCGTTGATTAAACTGCACGAGAGAGGATCGTTCCCGCTGGCTCGTCGACATGCCATGAACTATTTCGCCAATGGTGTGGTACTTGCGGGCGATGCCGCACACACCATCAACCCTCTTGCGGGTCAGGGTGTCAACCTGGGCTTTCAGGACGTTGCCTGGCTGGCAGAGATACTGACCGATGCTTATCATGCGGGTCGGTCTCTGGGTAGTAAGAAAGTATTGTCGCGTTATGAAAAGGCTCGTCGCAGAGATAATCAACTTATGATGAGTACCATGGACGCTTTCTATCTCGCTTTCAGCAACAGTAATGTGCCTCTGAAGGTTCTGAGAAACCTTGCATTGGGTATTGCCGGGAAATCAAGGCCAGCTGTTAAGGAAGTCATGAAATACGCTATGGGCATTTCTGGTCGACAAGCTGAATTAGCAAAATCGTCGTAAACTTTTGATCGGGCGGGTAGATGTTACACAAAAGGCCTGAAAAAAGCAGGCCCTGGTGTGTTTATGTACTTTTGCCACTTCTATCACTGTTTTAGACGACCTCTTTTGGAAAGCTCTGCCACTGGACTGGAGGCCAGCGTGGCCACCAGATCTTTGGCGAAATACTCTCTGACTTCGCCATTGTCCATCAGTACTTTGATTCGACCATTTCGCAGGCATTGATATAATCGCCCCTGCTCGCAGGTGATTCGATCTTTAACTATCAGATTTCCGGCCATCTTCCTAACCTTGTTACTCAACTATCTGCACGAAGTTCCCTGTCATGAAACTTGCCGTCACAGCCCTTTGAATGTTTCTCATCTTCGTCATCTATTCCTATGAGGCTGTTGCACCCTGCGGATCAGGCAGTGGAACCTCAGGAACCCATATTATCGGGCCTTAGTCCTGACTCTTTAGTGACAGTTTTACGACGGAAAAGTGACGATGGTCTAAAACGATAGTACTATGGGCGTGGAAGTAGAAGTAAGTATAAGAGCAATGCAAGCATATAGTTATCGTAGGTTCTCAAGCAAGAAACAGTCTAAAGGAAATTCTCTAGAGAGGCAGACTAAAGCAAGTCAGGAGTTCGCCAACAGGAACGGATGGACACTCTCAGACACCACATTCAATGATCTAGGTGTATCAGCTTTCAATAGCAATAACGTTGAACGAGGGCAGTTATCAGACTTCCTTCAGGCTGTCCAAAGTGGAGCCATCGCTACACCTTGCGTACTGATAGTTGAATCTCTAGACCGTGTATCAAGGGACAAGTTATCTCCAGCTTTAAACACCTTTAAACTCCTACTAATGAGTAATGTCACTGTAGCCACTGTCAGTGATAATCAGATATACACCCCAGAATCAAGGAATGACTTAGGCTCTCTCATGGTCGCTATGGTGAACCTCCACCGAGCACATGAAGAAAGCAAGATTAAGTCTGATAGGTCAATAGCCGCTTGGGATAAAGCAAGGTCGGGCACAACAAACAGAAGAGGCGGTAGAACTCCGTGGTGGTTAGACAAGACCAGTAGCGGTGTATATGTAGTGAATGAGGAGAGAGCGAACAAAGTACGCAAACTGTTCAATATGTATCTTGAAGGAGCCACTAGAAAAGAGATGGTTGATTTCATGGTAGAAGAAGGAGGAGTAGGTAATAAGAAGTGGACAGCTTCACGTATACATGGATTCCTGACCGCTATGCCTGCCATTGGCCTTTGGGTTCCCCGTGACAGTAAAACCAAGGAGCCTGTCGGGGAGCCTGTCCGTATGTATCCTTCTATCATTACTGAAGCAATGTTTTATGGAGTCCAAGAGATGCGAAAGCGTAGGTATGGAGAGACCACTAGTCGGGGTAAGGCGGCCTACAGTGATAACGTACTGAAAGGTATTACTAAATGTGGATATTGTGGGAACAGTGCGCAGTATCTTAAGCTGAACCCAAAAGGAACCAGTAAACAATACAGGTACATTGGGTGTGCTTCAGGGAACTTAGGATATGAATGTGAGGGCAGCAAGAAGTTTCAGTATAGAGATGTATTGGCAGCACTCAAGTACCTCCTCTCAAGTACTGACACACGTCCACCAGCTCAACAAACAAGTGAGCAATACAGTATTATCTCTTCATTGGAAGGAGAAGTAAGTAAGCATAAGAAGGCTGTAGATAACTATGAGGAGGCCATAGGCAACGCTAATGGCTCAATACCTAGCCTAGTAGTCAAACTACAAGAAAGCATTGATGCCTTACGTTCAGCTCAAGATAAGCTTCAGGACTACAAGGCCAAGCTCTCAGGGCAGCTAGATATTGACGAGAGGATTAAAGCTTATGCTGAAGTGATGACAGATATTGACTCCTCCTACAATGACTCCTCTGTCACTAATAAAGTTAATGCGAGACTTAGACAGCTTGGGATTACTCTAGAGCTGTTCAGGGAGGAAGACAAGGTAACGCTACTGGGACAGGGCAAGGAAGTAGCTTCAGTGGACTTAAGACAGCTTGAGGTAATCAAAGCTATTGAGTCTGGAGTTAGGAGGAAAGCAGGACTGAAGATCAGCGCATAGTCATCATTACTCTGTCACCTAAGACCTCCTTAGAGCCCCGCTAAGGGGCTTCCACTTGAGGTCGGTATTCATCTCCTTCTACCTACAACCATTTACGTAGATATTAGAAAGACTCACAAAGCCCCTGTAAGTAAGCCTACAGCATTAAACTACGCTGGATACATGGATTATTCACAGATTTCTAACAATTTTATCCATTGCTGTATTGAAATCTTTTCCCGTATATTTCTGTCCCACCAGCACTATCAATATAAGTTAAGAAGTTAAGAAGTTAAGAGGTTAATTAAATAGTTTGTCATCCTTGAGTAAACACGAACTCCTAAGCCGGATTAGCAGCCACGTTAGCCGACACCTATCATCACTGCCAGCCACACCTAAGAAACCATGCGCAGTCGAAGGATGCAGGAAGCCAGTCAAGCAAACAATGCCTGTTATGGGAGTGAGCATCGGGAAGTACTGTAGTAAACACAATGCACACAATCAGTACCACGCACACCCCACTAAGAAGATTGGAAGACTCGGCACGTATGAAAGAGCTTGGCTTAAGAGGAACATTGAAACACGGTGGGAGACACTCGAGAGCCGCCATAGATTGATTCATTGGTTAGGGAATTGTGAGAAGGAGTTAGGAGAGAGAAAGAACATAGCTACCTTCTTCCACAACAGCACACTTGAGGGAAACAAGAAGCAGAGAAGCTACCCAATATGGAAGAGGCTTATTCGTTATGGGAGAGAGCTTAGGCCGTACATTGGAGGCTTAAGTAAGCTTAAAGGCAGAGAAGCTTTAGCTCAGAACTTAGTACGTATTCACCTTGAAATGATATTAGTGGATGAATACGGAGGAGAGGAAAAAGGTTACATCCCAGAGTTACCCAAGATGCAACTGTTCTACTGGATGCGAACAGCTTTTGAAACTCCTAATATTGAAACTTCCCATGTCTTAGGTAAACCACATGAAAGGCTTCAGGGGCTTATGGATGGCTATAGAAAGTCTTATGTGTGGCCTGTAGTACTTGAGTGGCTGAAAGAACCCAGCGAGCCTAGAGCTTACGACAGGAACAAAGGACTTAATGGGAGGGAGTCTTTTGAGAAGTACCTAAGGGACGCTGAAGAGAGAGCCAAGGATAAAGATTTGAAGCTCCTTAAGGCTGCTGTAGAGAAGCTTGAGAGGGACTCTGAGGGTAGCAGTAGGGAAGCTAAGGCTAGTCATAAAACAACTCCTATCACCACTCCTATGCAGCCTGATACAAGTACAATGACAAGGGAAGAATTGAAGGAGTATTACATAAGCATTGGAGCATTGGAGCAAGCGCAGTATCTATGAGCAAGAGAATATCTACCACATTAATCGACCAGCACGACACACGCTATCAGGTCAGGGATAACCGCACTGGTTCCTCTAATGATGCCCAAGCATGTAAGGCTGAAGAAGAGCAACACATTAAGCGTATTGTTGAAGCAATCAGGGAAGGTAAAAGACTTCCTCCCATTGATGTAGTGAAAGGAGAAAATGGGAAGTATGTAATTGTTGATGGGTGGCACAGGTTCAAAGCACAGAAGAAACTGAAGAGACCACAGATTCAAGTCGATGTATTGGAGAATGTGAGCCTTGAGCATTACTTCAATCTCAATAGTGAACACAAAGGAAGACCACTCACAGCCGCTCAAACTATAGAACTCAAGTGGCAAAAGTTCCTTGTAAAGACTCTTAAAGAAAACAGCAAGGCAACTAACAGCGAACTGGTGGGAGAGCTTGGGATAGCTGTTAGAACCTTGCAGAGCTGGCGCAAGCTTCTTAAAGATTCACAGAAAGGAGACGCTTGGGAAGATACACAAGAGCGTAACGAGATCACTGGATACCCCATAAAGGAAAAGCTTAGTCAGGCGTTGAAGCACGGAGAGACTGAGTTTACTCCTGATAATGGCTTGAATGAGGAAGAGGAGAAGGTTGTAGGGAAGATACACCAATTGCTCTCAGGGAAAGGCATAAGGCAGGAAGCTGTCGTTAGAGAAGTAAACGCTTATTATCTGTTTTCAAATGAGTTTGAAGAAGAAGGATTAGAAGAGTTTTAACACTAGCGTTATTTGATATAGTGCTAGCCCAGAACTACACCAGAACAGCCTACAGATTGACCTGTAGCCCTTGGGAAAACTGGAGAGGGCTGTAGGTGGCTGGTGGGGGGCTGGGGGTGCAGCTATACACTTTAAGGAAAACCCTTCAGAAAACCCCCACTCACTCCTACCTATGTATCTCACCACCGAAACAGAAAAGCTCTTAGGGAGGCTCTGAGAGGCTCTGAAGGTGTCTGAAGGTGTCTGAAGGGCATGTATAGCTTTTACTGAAATTCAGGAAAAGTCCACAGGAGGTAGGACAAGGGTTTAATAGATGTGCTCACCGATGAGACAATCGGAGCAAGAGCAATAAAGGGGGAGTAATAAAGGGGGAGTAATAAAGGGGGACCATGTCTCACATTGAGATTGCTAAGCTTGCGGGGAAACGTCCAGACAGTGTTAAGCGGACTATGGATAGCTTACGGGACAAAGGCTTAATCACGTTCACTCAAATTGAGGAAACGTTCGTTGGTGCAGATGGTAAGAACCAGAAGCGAAACACCTACCACGTAAACCAGCGTGATTCCTACGTTGTCATGGCTCAAGTCTCCCCAGAGTTCACCGCTAAACTTGTTGATCGCTGGCAGGAGTTGGAGAAGGAGAAAGCACAGCAGCAGCAACAGGCTATCCCTACCTCCACAGGGAACCCAGTGCTTGACGCTTTGATTCAAACACTGGTGTAATCCTTAACTGGAACAGCAGAGATACTAATAAGCATTAACAGCAGGGGCAGGCTTATGAAATTTAAATCAGCACCAACGGGAGTCTGGTGTATCATTGGAGCTTGCGTGATTGGTGCGTTATTGGGTATGACCGCCGCACTCCTCCCGTTCTTCTTCACGTAGTACTGAAGGAACTCAAAAGGGAACCTACTTTTAGATTTACCTGAGAGAATCAAGGGTTTTCTCTGAGAGCCACCAGCCAAACCACCAGCCAAACCACCAGCAAGTACCCCTTGAATATTTTTACCACAAATTTCTGAACCCTTTCTTTATATATAGCGGCTGGCTGAATGTCCCCATAGGCCAAAGCCAAAGGCCGCCCCTAGGGTTAATCATTCTTTGTAATAGGAGGAGTAATTAATCCTTCTACCTTCCCTCTCCCTCTACCTTCCCTCTCCTTCTACCTTCCCTCTCCTTCTCCTCCCTTGCCTGAACTCCCTTGCTTATCAAAGCTACGCTTCTCCTGTATCACTAGGGTACACCCTTGAGTCACACTGACAGTGACACACTTAACACACAAATAGATGTAACAATAGAGTTGCTTTTGGTAATGACACACGTATAATGCTGAAGGTCTAAAGCCTAATGACACACTAATAAGGTACACACAGCAATGTCTGAAGCAGCGTACATAAGAGTCTCAAGCACTGACCAGAACACAGAGAGACAATACGAGATAGTTAAAGAAGTAGGGGAAGGAGTGAAAGTATTTGAGGATAAATGCAGCGGAAGCACAACCAATAGACCAGCTTTAGATGATCTTAGGAACTGGCTAAGAGAAGGAGACACAGTACACGTCCACAGCATTGATAGAATGGCTAGAGACTTGTTAGACCTTCAGAGCCTTGTTAATGAGTTTAATGGGAAGGGAGTTACTGTAGTGTTTCATAAGGAGAGTCTTACCTTCTCCTCCAACAAGAATGATTCAATGTCAAAGCTCATGCTTCAAATCTTTGGGGCTGTCGCTGAGTTCGAGAGAGCAAGGATTAAAGATAGACAGGCTGAAGGGATAGCCAAGGCGAAAGCTAAAGGAGTCTACAAAGGCCGTAAGCAATCAGTCGATAGGGATAGAGTAAGGGAGTTGAAAGCTGGTGGTATGGGAGCTACTGATATTGCAAAGGAGCTAGGGATAGCCCGAAAGACTGTCTATAGAGTGCTTGAGGAATGAGGGACTAACGCATAGTCATCAATGAATCATAAGTGAATCATAAATCTTTTAGACTATCGCTATTTATTCACAGATAAATTAATTGAAAAGTCCGAACCAACACGCCGATAAGAACGTTAATGAAGTCAGTGTTCGGAATGCTTATGAGTTTTCAATCAGGCATGTTAAGCCGGCTTTTTCTGCCCTCTATCATCGTAATGCTGATCTACGGTTTCTGGGTCAGCCCAGAGTTTCGTGAGATAGCGGCCGGTGTTGCTATTTTTTTGTTTGGCATGGTTTATCTGGAGCAGGGCTTCAAGGTTTATACCGGGGGGCTTCTTGAAGCCCTGCTGAAGAAAACTACCGACAAGGTCTGGAAAAGCCTGTCCTTTGGCGTAATTTCCACCGCTTTTCTGCAATCCAGCTCTCTGGTTTCGGTTATCGTCATTTCCTTTCTCAGTGCCGGTCTGATAGGGCTGACGGCAGGCATCGGGATTATTTTTGGTGCCAACCTCGGCAGTACAGCCGGTGCCTGGTTGGTGGCTCTCTTCGGCTTGAAGGTTAAATTGTCAGCCTATGCCATGCCTCTGTTGGTGATAGGACTGCTCCTGAAATCCAACAAACACAAGAATATTAATGGATTAGGCTACATTCTTCTTGGCATAGGCTTTCTGTTCCTGGGTATCCACTACATGAAGGTGGGCTTTGATGCCTTCAAAAGCTCCATTGATCTGGCTGAATTTGCCATGCGGGGCTTTTTTGGGGTGCTGGTGTATACCGGGTTAGGTATGCTGGCCACCATCATTATGCAGTCAACCAACGCAACAATGGTTTTGACATTCTCGGCTCTTGCTGCGGGCCAGCTCAGCTACGAGAATGCTCTGGCTCTGGCCATCGGCTCAAATATTGGCACCACCATCACAGCCATCCTTGGAGCCATCAGTGCCAATGCAGAAGGGAAAAGACTGGCTGTTGCTCACCTTGCTTTTAATGTCGTCACTGCAATCATTGCTATTGCTGCTCTCGAACCTCTGATGGGGACAGTGGACTATCTGGCTTCCGTTTATGGTATCGCAGCGAATAACTACACCCTGAAGCTGGCCATCTTTCATAGCCTGTTCAACATCATTGGTATTATGGTCCTTTTACCATTCCTCAATAAAATGGTGCATTGGCTGCAGAAGCTCTTTATTGATAACACACCACAGGTTCCGTTGAATCTTGCAGAAGATGAATCTCCGAAGGTAAATAGAGCTATTTATCTGAACCCGGTCACACTCAGTTATCCCGACACCGCATTGAGAGCGATTACCAAGGAATGTGGGCATCTCTATCGCAATACTCTGGAGTTGATCTGTTATGGCATTTATCTCAGTGGTGAAAAGCTTCGTGAGTCCGACAACCTTGAAGAGTTGGTTCAGAGCTGGCGCAGGGATGATCAGCCCTGGACGATCAAGGAGCTTTATATTCGGCACATAAAAGGTATCTACGCAGATATTGTCCAGTACTCTGGCGCCCTGGAGGGCAAACTCCCCAGGCAACAAGCCCAGGAGCTGTTCGCCCTGAAGGTGGCCTGTCGTGACTTTGTTCAGGCCATCAAGCACGTAAAGCATATCTATAAGAATATGGGCAAATACACCAAGTCGGAAAACGAGCAGATTCGGGAACAGTACAATCAACTTAGGCTTTGCCTGGCTTCTGTTCTGAAACTGGTTGACATTTTGGGCGTTCGACGCAGCTACAGCCATATCCGCGAACACGCAGACCAACTGAAGCAAGAACTCAGAGAACGAGACAGTCAAACCAACGAGACTCTGAACGAACTGATTCGCTCAGGACAGGTCGACCCATTTATCGCCAGCTCGCTATTGAATGACAGCGCTCACGTTCACGATGCCTGTACCAACCTGATTGATGGCGCCGTTATCATGCTTACAAGGGACAAGGAAGAGTATCAGGAGTTTGATATGTCTTCGGACCAGTCCCCTGGTCAATCAGTTAACACTTAATTTGAAGCCGACTTTATTCAGATACATTTTTTCTCGTTCAAAGTCGGCTGCCGTCAGGGGGTGATCTTTTAGCCAACCTGATTCAAAGCCAACACTTAAAGCACGGTTGCCTGCTTTTAAGTCATAATGGGAGAATGTGCTGCTTCGTATATGATTAAGCACAATCCCCATACGCAGGAGGACTGTCAGCTTTAACAGCAGATTGCTGTCTGAATGTTCAAGCAAGCCTTTCGGAATCGTCCTTCGATGCGCGTGTACCAAAAGAGCCAGCTTTCTCTGCTGCTCTTTATTGAAACCCATCAGATCCGAGTGCTGGATCAGATAAGCGCCATGACGGTTGTATTGTGAATGTGAAATATCCAGACCCACTTCGCAAACCAGTGAAGCCCAGTTCAGAAGCTCCCGATCAGAAGCCTCCAGCCTCCAACTCTGGCTGACTTGGTCAAAACAGGTCAGTGCGTAACGATTTATGCCCTCGGCATTGGTGAGGTCAACATGATAGCGTTTCATCAATGCTGATAGGGTTCGGCCCCTGACATCTTCATGGCGATCCCGTCCTAACATGTCATAAAGAACGCCCTCCCGAAGAGCACCCTCGGAGTATTGCATCCTTTCTATCTCAAAGGCGTCAAAACATGCCATTAAAATCGCCAGCCCGGCAGGGAAGATAGCCTGACGATCCGGTTTCAGGCTGGGGAAGCGCACTCTGCCAGTATGAGAGAATTCCAGAACCTGACTTTTGAGCATGTTCATTTTTGTCCGGGTAATGATTTCACCATGACCCATGGCTGAGAGAATCGAACTCACTGCCCGGATAGAGCCAGAGGAGCCCACAGCATCCACCCAGCCAAGGTTCTTGTAGGCTTGTTCAATGTTCAGAAGTTCCAGGCGGGCCGCATAATAAGCTGACTGAAAGCGTTCAGAGGATAGCTCTCCGCCTGGAAAAAAACGATCGGTATAGGAGACACAACCCATATGAAGACTTTCAAGCAGCCTGGGTTCGAAACGCTCGCCCACAATCAGCTCGGTACTGCCACCACCAATATCCACTACAACCCGACGATCGTTGTCGTCTGATTGAGTCTGAGCCACGCCCAGATAGATCAGGCGGGCCTCTTCCCGACCGGCAATAATTTCAATAGGATGGTTGAGGATTTTTTCAGCATTTTCGACAAATTCGCTGCTGTTCTTCGCTTTTCTAAGAGCATTGGTGCCCACCACCCGGAGTGCCTGAAAGTGCCTTCCGGACATATACTGGGCAAACTGTGCCAGGCAATTCAATCCTCTGGCCATGGCCTGCTCAGAAAGACAGTCATCCTTACTCAGACCAGCAGCCAGCTGCACTTTTTCTCCAAGCCGTTCAATCGGCCTGATTTCCCCCTGTTCCACCCTGGCGACAATCATGTGAAAGCTGTTGGAACCCAGATCAATAGCTGCCACAAGGGGCTGGCTGTTGGACTCAATACGACCCTGGTCTGTCATAATGTTCTTCTTCGACACTCCCGCACAGTCCGGCTTTTTTCACCTGGAATCCAGTGAGCTGACGGTTGGTTGAATAATCAGGCCATGACCAGACAATCAGTTTTTGTCATGCCAATCATGGCGCTGGCTACATAAATCAGCAATATAACAGAAGGCTGTGGTTACAGCACATTTACTGTTAGCCTGTCAGTACTGTAAACCAGACAGCTTCTCCTTCAAGCCTTCGATTACCTCTTTTGGCAGATATTTCGTGACAGGAAAAAAACTGTTTTCAATCTTCCGGTGATGAAGAATATACATCCCATGAGTCATAAATTTACGGGCAGCAAAATCTGATTCAGGCTGACAGCCGTATACAAACAGACATAACTCTGTAAACTACCCCTCCAAAAATTAAATCGGAGTGACGAATTTGTTTCGGGGATCATCCCTTTGCTATGATTCGTGCTCTGACATTAAGCAAAATGGCTAGGAGATCCATTCCATGAGCGAAATTGTCAATGTGACAGACGCTACCTTCGAAGAGGACGTGCTGAAGGCAGAAGGACCTGTACTGGTCGACTACTGGGCTGAATGGTGTGGGCCCTGCAAAATGATCGCACCCGTGCTGGACGAAATCGCACAGGACTACGATGGCAAGTTGAAAATCTGTAAACTGAACATTGATGACAACGAAGCCACACCTCCAAAGTATGGCGTGCGCGGCATTCCGACGCTGATGCTGTTTAAAGGCGGCAATGTCGAAGCGACCAAGGTTGGAGCCCTGTCCAAGTCTCAGCTGACAGCATTTCTTGACAGCAACCTGTAGCAGGATTGACCTTTCTGCTTCAGAAGCGTCAGAGACTTTCCGGGACTCTGGCTTAAAAGATTTCCGGAAAAGCCAGCGGGATGGTGAAAATC
>NZ_JAHHPS010000588.1:0-1095 GCF_024606275.1 Endozoicomonas sp. SESOKO4
CCGTTCGAGAACAAAGGAGATTACTTGCTATGAAAACTGAAGATTTCGACAAAGCCTTTGATGAGGGCAGTGAGCTAATTGATAATGTGGTTCAGTGGGACAAGGGTCATCGTCCTGATTTTGATACAAAGCGTGTCAATATTGACTTTCCAATATGGATGATCAATGCCCTTGATAAAGAAGCAGCCAGGCTTGGAGTTGCTCGTCAAGCAATAGTAAAAACATGGATGGCTGAAAAATTAGATCAAACCCGCAGATGAGAGCGCAGCATAGCAAGTGCAGCCAACGGGGACGCTCACTGCGCTCGCTCCCTTGCTGCAGCCGTTAGGTGTGTCCACATATCACGGTTAAGAGGCAGAAATAATGATAAGAGAGGTCGAAAGCAGTGATATTAAACGGATTGTAGAAATTTATAATCACTATGTAAGGAACACTGCATTTACGTTTGAAGAAGAAGAGATTTTAGCATCTGATATTGATTTTAGGGTTAAGAAAATTAAGTCAGATGGTTTGCCCTGGATCGTGTTAATAAATGATTCAAAAGTAGTCGGTTATGCTTATGCTTCACAATGGCATGACCGTAGTGCATATCGGTTTTCCGTAGAAACTACTATTTATCTTGATCCGAACTTTCAAAGTAAGGGACTTGGTAGCGCTTTGTATAGAGAGTTGTTAAAAAAATTACAGAGTAAAAGAATTAAAACAGCTATTGGTTGTATAACATTGCCAAATGAAAAAAGTGTTGCCTTACACGAAAACTTAGGAATGAAAAAAGTTGCTCATTTTGAGAAAGTAGGGTTTAAGTTCAATCAGTGGCAAGATGTTGGCTACTGGCAAATGATCATGCCCACCTAACAAAAAGTTCAAGTTCGTTCCGGGGGCTGCGCCTTTCCATCAGACGCCGCCTGCGGTGCCGCCGCTTAACCTGGCGTTAGGTGTCTCTGTGCAATCTCTCAATGTCTGCTATGCTGACTGCTCCTGCAACAAATGATAATGGTACGCAGTATGTCACTGGAATATCGTGTAGAGAAACTTGAATCCCATTTTGAATCGCTGGATAACGCTGTACATCGGCTCATCGAGATTACCGGGGAA
>NZ_JAHHPS010000589.1:0-2619 GCF_024606275.1 Endozoicomonas sp. SESOKO4
AATTATCAACGCTGGAATTTCGTTTTTTCCGTTGTCCGAAAACGGTACAGGAAATCAAGTTGATTAACCAATTTTTGCAAGTCTTGTTTCAATACCTTCATCAGTGCAGAAAGGATATGACCCCTTTGCAGCCTGTCCCTGAAAATATCCGATCCTGCAAAGAGTATACGGCAGAGGAAGTTCAAGCTAATACCATTGATTACCTCAGAAAATTAGGACTGAATCCGGAGGATTATCGCTGTTTTTGGGGCGAAGTACGGGATATTCCGTGAAGCAGGTTTGAGATCAAAATAATTAAATATATTCAATAGAGGGATTTATGAATATAAACACTACCGGTACAGATGCTTACGGACTTCATAAGAGCAGTCTTGCTGAAAAAAATGTCGATGGAAGTCATGATTCAGGGCAGGCAAAAGTTAAAAGTTTTTCAAAAAAACGACGGGTTGAAGATAAATACTCTACACTGGCAAAGCAAATATCAGCGCCTGGTTTTATTGCGCCAGGTTTCAGTCATCAGATGCTCAATCAGTCTATTACCGAGCGAATAATTTCCCGTTCGTTTACTACTGAAGGCTCTGAGTTCGAAGAGGTAGCTATTGGCAGAATGAGGGAGACGTTCACCGCTGGAGAAGTGGCGGAACGTATTCAAAATATCGTTGAAAACCTTATTTATTCGCTGAGATACCACAAAATCGCAAGAGAAGACTATAAAGATGATGAAAGAGACGAAATTACAGAAATTTTTGTCGATTTTATTTTATTCCAGGAGGGCCTGGTCCGTGATCGGTGTTTTACTGCTGAAGGCAGTCCCGATAAATATGTGGCTGGTCAAACCATCAGCCAGATGCGGGTTGAAGAGATAGAGACTTTCCTGCATGCGATTTTTACCGAACGGGCTGAAGCGGAATCGAAACTAAAGAGTTGTAGATTAGTTTATAGTCTGGGGGACATATTGCTTGATTATCTCAATAAAAAAGAGAACGTACCGAATGATGTTGCTCCAGTAGTTAAATATTTTCTATACCTTAAATATGAATTCACCTATGGACAATTGCTGAACGATATATTTCCATTTTTTCAAATTCTACTTTCCGAAAGAGGCCTTTTTTCTGAGCTAGTTCTTGTTTTTAATTTTGCCGTCAAATTCAGGAAGGAAATCATTGACAGTGCTGACTCATCATATCCCACCAAAAATTTGTTAACCATTGCTTTGCGCAGAAACAGAAATGGTATAAGAGAGCATTTTAATCGAGATGTTATGGATATTATTTTCTCCGGGCGTTGTGATGGTATTGTTAATGCCCTGTTTGAAGGCTTCTCTTTACCGGTTGGCAGTGAGGCGACACCAAAAAATCGATTAAATCTTAAATTTGGTGAGGAACTCGAATATGATGTAAGAAATTCATTTTCTGTTCCACGAGGAAAGCTTGTTAAGATTTTTTTATATCGACTCGGAAAAAAGGAGTTAGCTCATCAGGTTCCCGCTAGAAAATTTGGTGCACGTTATGGATTTTATAGTAACTTTACCGTAGTTCCTTTTTACGACACAATAAGCTGGTTTGAAATAAACTGCACGCCTTATCATTCTGATGATCAACTTGCGGAACTGTCTTTTGAGAAGGTGATTGAAGTTATTGATTCAATGCGCAAGGATGGGCTGATTGGTTACAGCTCCGGTCATAAACACGTCGATGTATTAAGTGCCACTCAGGGTGATGCCAGTGTACTGTTGGCGATGGAGTCTGAGATCCAACGAAACCCTTTTTTGCTGAGGGCGTTTGGAAATAATGCTCGCATCGTGCAGTATGATGAAGCTGAGTGGTATAAAACATTTGCTGATTACAATTCAGACATAAAACCATTTGCCGTAAAGCGGTTAAATGTTCTCATTGACCGATATAATAGAAAAATAGAAGAAGGTAATACAGAACCGTTAAACCAAAAAGGTAATACTGATTCGGAAAAAAAAGACAAGCTTAAGCAATTTGCGCACTTTTATAGCCAGCTTGTTCATATGACGACCATACAATGGTTATTTAGTGGCATTGGTGATGATTATATGGAAAAGTATATCGCAATGTCTTTATTGCATATTACTGGAGCAAGCAAAGTAAAGGAGCTTTCAACGTTGGAATTTCGTTTTTTCCGTTGCCCGAAAACGGTACAGGAAATTAAGTTGATTAACCAATTTTTACACGCGTGGTTTCAATATATTCATCGGTGCAGAAAAGATAAAATTCCTTTACAGCCCGTTCCTGAAGATATTCAATCCAGCAAAGATTATACGGCAGAGGAGGTTAAGCTTAAAACCATTGATTACCTCAGGGCATTAGGGCTGAACCCGGAGGACTATCGCTGCTTTTGGGGCGAAGTGAGGCCTCTTCCGTCAACGATCGTTTGAATGAGACTTCAGTTTATAGAATAAATAGGCAGATTTGATTCTGTCACTGAGTTGATTAACCCACCTCTTTAAGATCTCGTCTCTGTTAAAACACTCCACCTCGATCAACTGACTAATACAGCAGGTCATCACTGGGCTAGCAGCCCGTCGGACTTAAGGGTGTCCTACTGCGGTTGCAATAAATTGGTCTAAAAATTCCTGCTTCTTCGTCAAAT
>NZ_JAHHPS010000590.1:0-1029 GCF_024606275.1 Endozoicomonas sp. SESOKO4
CACTTGAAAATATCCGTATTGGCTTTATCAGGCTTAATTTAACCTCTGACGATGTATCTGGAGATGAACGACTGGAAATCTGTGAAAATTACGAGGTGGCTGAGCAAGATTTTAATCGTCTGATCAGCTTTTATTTTAATTATGTGAACATGAGTGAACAATATCGAAAATTTCGTATTCAAAGAATGCTTAGACTAATACATTGTATATTCTCCATAAACATTAATAAGACCACTGAAAAAAAACCGGAAGATCAACAGTTAATCAATACAGCGGCAAAAAGCCTTTTTGAACACTTGTTTTTGTCTCATAAAATAAATGGCAGACGGAATCCTTATTTCATTTATTTCGATTTGAGTCCGATTGCATATCAGTCCAATTATTTCGGTGTTAATAACGGTCTGGTCCTGATGTTTCTTGCTTTTCTTGCTCCTCACTTTCTTTCCAAGGATGAACTCTATAACTATATTAGAATTTTGGATAACAGATACACCGAAAAAAGCTACAATCGAGCATTCGATCGTGAACTGCTTTCTGAAAATATCAATGAATATAATTCTCCGCGAAGTATTGCCAATCAATTGACCACAGCTCAATTGGATGCAGGAACAGCACTTCTGATCGGTTTAACCGCAATGGCGTCAGCAGCTTTCCAGCGCATGGATTCAGGGATGGAATGGCAAGAGACACTGGAGACCTTGTTGATAAGATGCTTGCCATATGAGTTACTGGCTATTGTCTACAGCAATATAACCAGTCATTGCCGCCCTGAACACTGGTACCCTGTACCTGCGGTAATGTTTACCGAGGATGGTATGCAAGAGTTTACACAGAGTATCATGGGTATTGACTTCACACACGCATTATCGGTGGTTTCATCGTCAGAAAGTCCGGAGTATCCATCGGGATACTCTGAGGGGACAGACAGCGACGATTCCGTTGAAGAGTCGGATTCAGAACATTGGGATCAGGCCATAGTCATTCAACAACAAAATGAACTGATAGCCCAACTACGACAGGAATTAGCAA
>NZ_JAHHPS010000591.1:0-1957 GCF_024606275.1 Endozoicomonas sp. SESOKO4
ATAAAATAATGGCCATAGAGATGAACCATTATTTGTGAAGACCAGTCCGACAGGCTGCTAGCTGGCTCTGGATAGCTTTTTTCTCAGTTTTCCCCGGCCGACCACCTTGCCAACACAGATATGCACCCGTTTGCCCCTTCCGGCTCCATTGTATTTTTGTCCCTGTCACTGGCGATGCAGTGAAACTGACCGCTGCATTCTCATACACCCCGAATGACTCAGAGCAAAAAAATAAAATAATGGCCATAGAGATGAACCATTATTTGTGAAGACCTGTCCGATTCAAAACGTGGCTAAGAAAGCGTCTGCAAAAAGCTCTGATCAAACGTGAGCAGCCAGATTTTTTTGAAGATGAGTTTTCCGAAAGGCGGTCAGATCCAATGAGTTATTTTTCTATTAACGCTTTGATGATCTTCTCCAGCTGAATAGCATTGCCCTCAATGCTTTTCTGGAATAGCTGGATTTAAAGAAAGTAGAAGGCGATTGCCTGACTGCCTGGCAATAGTACTCCAAGGCGTGTTGGTATTCACCGGCAACATACAGAGATCTGAAAATAGAGAGCAGTCGTCTGGTTTCATACTTTGACTTCAGTGACATAAACTTGCAAGGAAGTCTCGTCGGGCTGAAGACCTCATCGATGAGGTCCAAACCAACAGATAGATCAAGCTTCACGTTGTTTCTCATGCTGTCATCGTGTTTATGTATTTTGGCGACAGGCTTGTTAAGTGTGATGCATTGATAGTTAGCCAGCACATAAGCAAACATGGGGATGTCTTCAACGCATCTAAAGTGAACAGGATACTGATACCCGTCAAAGATCTCCCTGTGCATGGCTGTTGCACCGTTGGCAATAGGCAGTTCATCCTTCAAAAGATACATTTTGAATAGGGCTGTATTATCGTTGGGAACTTTCGGTCTGGGCCGGAAGCGTTCCCTGCCATCAGGTTCCACAGAAATATGAGCGCCAATCACCATTCTTACCTCAGGGTATGAATGAATGGCTTGACTCAGACTGCCAAGAGAATGTTCGACCAACTCATCATCGGCATCAAGAAACATTAAATACTGACCAGAAGTCTCCAAAACGCCGCGGTGTCTGGGAGCAGCTAAACCTTTATTAGGTTGAGTAATGGCCCGAAAAGTGCCTGGGTATTGTGCTGTCAACTCGCTGATGACCACTTCCGTATCATCTTGTGAGCCATCATTAATAACCAGCAGCTCATAATCCTTGCATTTCTGTGCTAAGACTGACTTTACAGAGCGTTTTAGAGTATGGGCGTAGTTATAGCAGGGGATGACAATGCTGAATAAAGGGGCAGTCATAATGAAGAAGGATCGACAATATCTTTGCTGAGTTGGTTGATAACAGGTGTAAAGAAGGTGTTGGCTTGAGGTTCATCTCTCCAGTTCCGGGCGAAACGTGCAAGATCCTTAGGGTATTGCCTTAGATAGGTAGACGAACACGGGTAGCTGGCCAAAGAGTCCAGATCTATCAACAAAGGCCGGTGGTTCTGAATAATGAAATTCTGTCCTTTCAAATCTCCATGAATAATCAGAGATCGCTTCAAAGTGTAAAGGATGTCATCTATTTCCTTAGCAACGACGGGCCACTCGGGCTGAGGCTCAGCGCCTTCAGCAAAATATTTCATAGCATGAATACTTTCGACATATTCATGAATAACGAAGCTGGTCTGTTTCAAAGGCCCCCAGCGCTTCTCCAGCAAGGCAACGGGTCGTGCTGTCGGGACACCAATGCTTTCCAGCAGCTGGGCTGCATACCAGGTGACCGCCGCTCTTGAGGGAATCAGGCTACGAGTCAGACTGTAGAGAAAGCCTCTGGAATTGTACCTTTTGATGAAATACTGTTTTTTACCGGATGTCGCAACAGCAACGGTCGTGGCTTTTCCTGTCTTGATGATATGTCCCTGTCTGATAAAGGCGTCGGGCTCAGCAAGAA
>NZ_JAHHPS010000592.1:0-3267 GCF_024606275.1 Endozoicomonas sp. SESOKO4
GAAGCATTCACTGTCTCTTTTCATTATCACTTTTGTTACGATCCTGTGTTCTGAATCTTCTCCGGCTTTGCCTACCACTTCACCAAGCCTGAGACCTACCTTTAACGACACCCATCATCAAACCACTGCCTCAGCGGGCGATCTGAAGCTTTTCGAGTTGTGCTCAGGTAATATTGAGCATCCGGATCTGCTCACTACGGAGGCCATGAAACAAGCGGCTGTTAAAGCGCTTGAGCAGGTCTCTGCTACCTCTAAACAACTCATCGATCGGTGTGTTATCAAGACCCCGCTCAGAGACAGCTACCTCGACGAAGAAATCGCTGGATTCAATGCCAACAAGTCATGGGAAGATACCACCAGCACCGCCTTTTTACTGGTGGGTGTTGGTATGAAGTCAGAAACGATCATAGCAGAAGAAAGCTGTGCCTCGAAAAAACCGGTTATTGCCGGCCAAAAGGAGGGTCAGCTTTCAGTCTTGCCCAGTAACTGGCTTGAACAATTTCAGATCAAAAAAACCCTTCATTTAAAAACCGGACAGATGCTGATCGGGGTACCACTTGACAGCAGTAACGGTTCATTCGCAGATGGCTATTTTGCTGCCGTACAAAGAAAAATTGAACCCACACATCACTGTAATCACCTCTATGAAGGCTACTACAGGAAAAGTACAACTTATAAAGGGGAGCTTATTCACTTCAGTGGTGCAGGTATCCTGATCACTGGTTTAACCACATTGCCTGCATTACACAATACTTTTGGGGCATACCTTCGCATGAAAGATTATTGTTGGAGAGCAGATGAAGAAAAGTATTTCCACATCACAAGCCACGAGGCGCACAGGGAAATGCTGAAAGGAGAACTGGATCTGAAATCGCTGGAAGTTCCGGATAAAGGTTACATGCTCAATATTTTCGGGAATGAGCTCTTCCAAATCCTTCAGCCCGCCGTTAGCATTTCTCTTGCGGATGAATCCGAAGACGTCGATTCAAGGATGTTTAGCGGCAGAACCCTGGTTGGCTTTTCGAACAATAAAGTCTATTCCTGCTACACAGGTCAGGTTGAAAAGGCCCTGAATATTGATATCGCCTACCAGGATGCCTCACCGCAACCCGAGTTTATCCGGGCCCTGGAATTCAAAAACAATCACATCCTGGGGAATGCACCACAGGCCATGAGCCTCGTTCTTCCCGAACACGTTAAAGCCGACATCAGCAACAATCAGTTTGTAACGACAAAAGTCAGTGCCAGGAGTTCAAGAGGTATTTGCCTTGTCGGCCCGGTCCAGAGCAGAGAGGACTGGCAATTCCCACTGATCGCCAATCTATCGGGCAATCTTATAAAAGGCTATCGGACAGCACTGTCCTTGGCGGGCTATCAGAAGCTAGTGTTGAACTCAAACCAGCTTCTGGGCGATCGGGTGTCCATTGGACGCCATGGGAATCTGACTTTGCCGGTCACACTGGCAGGCGACAAAAACAACCAGTTTAAGGCGGGCGATGACCACCCCTGTTACCAGCTTGAACATACTCATATCATCGGTGGCTTTGTATTTTCCGACGCTACTACTACCTGTCCGGGCAGGCTCACTCCCCCAACAATGTTTACTACCTCATACCCGCAGACATTCAGCTCTGTAAAATCTTCTGACTCTGTCACAACATCGGTTGTACATTCCCAGACAGAAAAACCATCTACCAGAAAACGGCTCACCAGTTCACAAAGACTCGTGACAGGAATTCGGCAAGTCTTCAGCAATGCGACGGAGGCAAGTTATCTTGAGTCCCTTGATGACAAAGTCAGTGATAGTTCGACGAGCCTGAACGTTTGGCAAACCTCGCTGGCAGTCGTTGGCGGGTTAGCTATTGTGCCTACGGCTATTGTTCTCGGTTATTTCAGATACAAAATGAAACTCTATTTACTGACACCTCCTACCGAATGGTACCGCTTGAGGTCTCAAGATGATCTTTAATGGGCACTGAGCAGCAGTTATATTTTGACAGGGGTGATTATCTCCGGTGAAGGTATAAACTTCGCCGCTATGGGTCGAGCGTACTTCTTAATTTCGCCCCTGAAGAGTAATGATTTCAGACATTAATATCCTCCCCCGCCCTGATCAGCTATAGTCTTACGCGAAATGAAAATAATCACTTTTCAAAAAATCCTACCGCCGAATAACACCGACTATACTCTCTTAGCAAATAAAAACATTATCTAACAAAAACAATAGTACCTGCTTGAGATCAAGCTGCAGCCATATTTCGGCATGAATGATTATTAGTACTAACCGTTTTTGTTTTACGACACTTATTGTGTAATGAGGACGCCATGAAACATCTACTGTCTCTCTGCATTGTCGCTTTTATAACGGCCCTGTTTGCTCAACATTCTCCAGCCTATCCCTCCACTTCAGCAACCGCGAGCCCTACCCACAACGCCACCCATCCTCAAACCACTGTCGCAACAGGCAGACTGGAACTCTCCGAGTTGTGCAAAGGAAAACCCTTAGGCGAGGACCTGCTCACCTCAGAAGCCATGGTACAGGCAACTCTAAAAGCACTCAGGCAAGTCTCTGTCAGGACCAGACAATTCATTGACCGATGTGTTATCTACACCCCGACCGAAAAAAGCTATTTCGACGAAAGCAAAATCAACTACCTCGACGAAAGCATTGATGAGTTCAATTCTGACAGACCATGGGAAGAGACCACCAACACCGCATTTCTTCTGGTGGGTGTCGGCATGAAGTCAGAACCTGTTTCCGCTGGTGAAGACTGCGCTTCGAAACGGCCGGTCATTGCCGGTAGCCACGACGATCTGCCTTCGGTCCTGCCCGGTAGCTGGCTTGAACACTTTCAGGTCAAAGAAACCATCCATTTAAAAGCAGGGCAAATGCTCATCGGGGTGCCACTGGACCGCAGTGACGGTTCATTGGCAGACGGCTATTTTGCTGCCCTGATGAAGAAAATTGAGTACAAACATGACTGCAGAGATGGCGGTTGGTCCTGGTCCAGACGCTACCACCATAACAGCGAAAAAGTTTTTTTCAAAGGTGAGCTGATTCACTTTAACGGTGCAGGCATCCTGATCACGGGTTTGACCACGTTACCTGCACTGGACGCCTTTATGGAAGATGCTGGCAAACATTGCGAAGCTGATTCGAAGGTTATCACTACTGCCAGCCACGAAGTGTACACTGAGATGCTGAAAGGAGAGCTGAACCTGAAATCCCTGAAAGTCCCGGCTAATGGCTACATGGCCAATATTTTC
>NZ_JAHHPS010000593.1:0-1884 GCF_024606275.1 Endozoicomonas sp. SESOKO4
GGGTGCAACCGGCCAGCTGCAGAGCGTAATCTTCACGAACAGGCATTATTTACCTCCCCGGCTACGTCGGAGTAAGAGGTCATGAGCTATCCGAAAAATTGCCAACTGGTAACGTGCCAAAGGTCTGATAGACTGTTCTTTACGGTATTCACGCACCCATTTACGCAGCCGTTGTTCGGATCGCATGTAACGTAGCTCTTGATAATGGTTCATCATGGTTGCCTCCATGGTGGTTAATGGTGGTCGAGTATCGAGGCCCACAGGCTGCCACCTGTGGGCTTTCTTTCACGACTTGCTTTGACTTTTGCCTTCTCGCACCCAGCTCTGGAACTTCACACAATAGACTTTGCACTCTGACCGGCTCAGGCAGGTGTCGCATGGGCAGCCCAGTGTGTCACCTCGGGTGGTTTCCTTTTTCGGCTCTGTATCTTTGCCGGGCCTGCTGTAGTAACCAGGTTCTACGCGCAGGATCTCTTCCATTGGGGCGACTACTGTAATCACTTAAAATTCCCTCACGTTGGCGACCAGACCAAGGCCATTGCAGTCTGGGCAGGTTTTGGTTGAGTCATCGTTTTCGTCATCGGGGTAGACGTAGATTTCGCCACTGCCATAACACTCACGGCACTGGCTCTTCCAACGGTTGTCTATGTGCAATTTGCGCCATTGTTTAGCCAGTTCTGGAAACAGCTCATTGCCGTTTTTCAGCAGTTCGTGAGGTTCAGTCCATAACCTGGCTCGACACTCCAGATAGGTGAGGGCAAGTTTCAGATTGCTTCGATCCAGGCTGCAAAGATCGGTGATGTCCAGCTGCCAATTATTACCGTTGTAACCGCTGAGCAGAAGCTGTGCAGCAGTGCATCCAGAGGATGAGCCATGCTGTGCTAATTTATAGAGTTCGACGACAGAGTTGGCATAATCATCCATTGTGCAGGTTGGTTCCAGTTCTCTGGCTATTGCCGACAGTGCACTGTTGCTAATTTGTTGTGCGTTCGCGTTCATGGTTCGCTCCTGGTCAAAGGTTCAATGGTTTTAAATATGCGCTGACCTTTCTTGGTCAGTCGCAGGCTGGTTCTGCGTTTGTCTGCCGGATCGGGTCCGACAATGAGTAAACCCATTCCTTGTTTCTCTCTGCCTTTTCTGCCGGCGGCCAGCATGGCCACAAGATGCTGTACTTCGGCATGGGGCATGGCCAGCTCTTCTGCCAGATCGCAGATGGCTGCACCTTCGTAATCTGCCACCATGGCCAGTACCTTCAACTTGATCAGGTCAAGATTCGGGTAGCGGTCGGCCAGTCGGAATAGCGGACTGTTAAACATGCTCTGCCTCACGGGGCTGCAGAATGCTGTCTACCCGACTGCGAATATCCATGTACCACTCATAATTGCGCTGACTGTGGCTGGCGATTTTTTCCAGCTGCCTGAATCGGAGTTGCCGCAGGGATGGCTCCATGCTGGCGATTTCAATGGCCATTTGTTCCCGCATACGGCGGCTAATGTCCTGTTTCAGTGCTTTCACTTTCATGGTCTGCAGGAAGTCACGCTGCTTGCTGAATGGCTGGCGGATCAGGTGCCTTGCCAGGCAATCCCGCTTGTGTTCTTCCTGTCTGGCTGCTTCTCTGGCGTTCATCATGGCTCCAATTTCCACAGGGTAGGTCTACAGAATCCCGCACTTACCGCACCGGCACCCAAAACAGGGCTGCAGGCCACTGATAGTGCAGGGTGGGTGGTGAAGTCGCTACCCGCACCCAAGTTCACCGTTTCTCTGTAACCCTTGATTTCATTAGGGTTGTGGGTTCGATGCTGGTGCAATTTTTTAACCTCTGAAACTGCACCTTGGTTCGTGCTTGGTGCGGTAAAAGTGCGGGTTGTTTGTTTTATGTAATTC
>NZ_JAHHPS010000594.1:0-3283 GCF_024606275.1 Endozoicomonas sp. SESOKO4
GATCGCGAAGATATTTGCAGACCCTGGCTAAACGGGTAACCTCTCGAAAATCCAGATTGCGAATAATTTTGGCATGTATTTCTTCGGGCAAATGTAAGAATGTAGGTTTAATTTTGTTCTGTATAGTAACGTCCATGCCCACACTGACACCTGTTGGTGCTTCCTCCAATCGTGGTTTCTTACGTGTACCCGTGAGTGGACCGTCAATTCTGGAATTGCTGTTCGTAGTTTGCATGTCTGCTCCCTCAGAGCTGCAAAGTCAGTATTTACCTTCAGTCAGAAAGCACGTTCGAAATTTAGAACTGGTTTAAAAATGAAAGTTCATAACAATAAGGTCAGTAAAACTAAGCAAAAACAGGGCTGATCCGGGGAAATAACAGAAAGAACTTTTTCATTGAGAGCTCGCTGCAAAAGTTGTAGTCAGGTTCTCAACATAAGGCTGTTTTTAAATCGGCTATCATCAAAACACGCTTAATTGCAGGTTGTTTTAGTCGGTTATACGCTCATCTGATCATCAATCTTACTTCCATAGTTCAGTGATTCTTGCCGTCTTATCCTCACTGCCGGTCATCACGAATCGGCTATCGGCGCTGAAAGTGGCTGCTCGGACTGCTTTCTTGTGTCGAATGGTGGCTTTTTCCAGCCATGATCCATTGGCCCCCAGACCATAAATTTTTGCCGTTTTGTCGCGACTGGCGGTCACCACAAGGCAACCATCGGTGCTGAAGGTGGCTGATCGGATCAAATCTTTGTGAGCAATAGTGGCTTTTTCTACCCATGATCCATCGGTCAGCAGGCCGTAGATTTTCGCCGTTTTGTCAACGCTGACGGTCACCACATGGCGGCCATCGTCGCTGAAGGTGGCTGATAGAACCCAGCCCTCATGGTTAATGGTGGCTTTTTCTTCCCATGACCCATTGGTCTCCTCATGGATCTTTGCCGTGTTATCTTCACTGGCGGTCACCAGATGACGGCCATCGGCACTGAAGTTGGCTGAGTAGACCACATCATCATGGGAAATCGTCGCTATTTCTCTCCATGATTCATCAGCCTGCAGGTCATAGATTTTCGCCGTGCTGTCTTCACTGGCGGTTACCACGAATCGGCTATCGGCGCTGAAGGTGGCTGATAAGACCCTACCCTCATGGTTAATGGTGGCTTTTTCTTCCCATGAACCATCGCTCATAAGGCTATAGATTTTTGCCGTCTTATCATCACTGGCAGTCACCACATGACGGCTATCGGCGCTAAAGATGGCTGACCTGACCCCATTACTGTGTTGAATAGTGGCCTTTACCTCCCATAATCCATTGTCCCCCTGACTACAGATTTTCGCTGTGTAGTCATGGCTGGCGGTCGCCACATGGCGGTCATCGGCGCTGAAGATGGCTGAGTTGACAAAACAAGTATGAAAAATGGTGGCTTTTTCTTCCCATGTTCCATCGTCCTGCAGACTACAGATTTTCGCTGTGTGATCACGGCTGGCTGTCACCAGCTGGCGGCTATCGGCACTAAAGGTGGCCGATCTGAGCCAGCCAGCATGGGTGATGATGCCTTTTGTTTCCCACGATCCATTGGCTTTCTGACCACAGATTTTCACCGTATTACCCAGACTGGTAGTCACCACATGGCGGCTATCGGCGCTAAAGGTGGCTGTATTGACTTCTTCACGATGGGTGATTTTGGCTTTTGTCTCCAGTTTAAATAGTTCACACTGAGACATCATTTTGCTTTTGGTGAAAAGGATCAGAGCAGGAAAATATGCATTATCACGTTTTTTTATGAGTGACTCGACAGTGTCCGTATTGGCAAACGGTGTCAACCAATCACGGAGTTGTTGATCATCTTTTGAAGTAATGATGGTCTTCAGTTGATATTGGTGTGGTGAAGGAAACCGACGAAACCATGCTCTTTCCAGAGCTTTATCATTTTTAACAAGATCGTGAAGATATTTGCAGACCTTTGCTAAACGGGTAACCTCTCGAAAATCCAAAAGGTGAATAATCCTGGCATGTATCTCTTCGGGCAAATGGAAGAATGCAGGTTCAATATTGTCCTGTACACTCACCTCCCTGCCTGCACTGACACCCGATGCGGTTTCATTCAATCGAGGCTGCTTGAGTGTTGGTGAGAGTGAACCATCATTGCTGTAATTGATGTTCGGAGGGTTCATGCCTGGTTCCTGCAGTGGGCGAAAGTCACTATTAATCCTCGGTCAGAAAGGACATTCGAAATTGATTCGGTCTGTTAGAGTCGTTTTTTTAATGAAAGTTCAAAACATTGAGTTCGGTGACACTATGAAAAAGAAGAGTTCTGTTCGACCCTCAATCGCCGCTCCATAGTTCAGTGATTCTCGCCGTTTCATCCTCACTGGTGGTCACCACGAATTGGCCATCGGCGCTGAAGTTGGCTGACCGGACTGCTTTCTTGTGTTGAATGGTGGCTTTTTCCAGCCATGATCCATCGGCCCCCAGACCATAAATTTTTGCCATACTGTCGTAACTGGCGGTCACCACAAGGCAACCATCGGCGCTGAAGGTGACTGACTCGATCAAATCTTTGTGAGAAATGGTGGCTTTTTCTACCCATGATCCATCGGCCAGCAGGCCATAGATTTTCGCCGTGTTGTCATGGCTGGCGGTCACCACATGGCGGCTATCGGCACAGAAGGTGGCTGATCTGACCGCCCCATCGTGTTGAATGGTGGTTTTGTGTTGCCATGACCCATTGGTCTGCTGGTCATGGATTTTTGCTGTCTTATCTTCACTGGCGGTCACCAGATGACGGCCATCGGCGCTGAAGATGGTTGATTTGACTCAACAGCTACTTCCTGCCGTACGCTGTGCAGGTACAGCTTCCTGATATCGTCCTGTGAGTTTTTGACACTGACCTCTATGCGGCTGATGGCATTCCAGGTATCGTCTTTGTCTTTATCGTGGTTCATGCGTTCACCCTATGATTATTTCTTGTGCGTTAATCCAGACAGTGACGGCACAGAGACACCTAACCCTTTAAGTCAGTGGTTGCCGACAGGCAATCCACTGGATTTTATTATTAGGTGGCGTGTTAGTTGTTGGGGAGGCGTTGACGGATGAGTAATTCTAGCTGGTCTATTTTTTCGTCGCTACGTTTAAAGCCTGCATGGGTGGCTTCAGTAAGCGCAGCAATCGTAGCTTTAATTTCTGAGAGTTCACGGTCACGCTGTGCAAAGCGCAACCGATTTTCCTTCTGGTACTCTCGCATTTCCCGTCTTGTTGCCAGTATCTCTTGGTGTGTATCACCA
>NZ_JAHHPS010000595.1:0-1101 GCF_024606275.1 Endozoicomonas sp. SESOKO4
CTGAGGTTAATGAGCATATCACAGTTATTGAAAATGAACTTGACAGGCAAATGGCTCGCCTCGGCCCCAAACCCCGATACGTTCTTGATCGTGAAGTAGCGACAATCAGGCGAGCAATAGAAGAAGCTGAAAGTGAGCAGAAGACAGCTAAGCAAAAACTGGATGCTATTCATACCAGACAATGTTTCTTTACCGGGACTCCAGCTGTCAGCGGAGGCCGCTCGGATGAAATCGACACAGTTCTTAATCAGGCAATGGAAATAGCTCAGACCGGGCTGGGTCTGACTGCAGGTGACGAGCAAACCCTTGAAGAGCGGGTAGAGGACATCAAACATTTCCTGCAGGGACACAGTAAAGAAAGACGAAATGAAATTTTTAAGGAACTGAGAGCTCAAATACATCTTGACATTAAAACGACAGGTTATCCCCATTTACACGAAGTAGTTGATTACTTTGTCGATACTTTAGTCTATGTAGATACTCTTGTTCGGGAAGCAGAAGATGAATTCAGTGAAGCATTGGATGAACAGACTTTAACCAGACAAAAACACTCTCAGGTCACAGAATTCCTTCGTGAACACGACAGGAAAAGTATGGAAGTGACCAGTACACAGCTTGAAGAAAGGAATGCACAAGCGAATCTGGATCGTAAAAAACAAGAGATTGAAGATCTTGGAGACATTGATGAGCAGACCAAAACCGCACATAACGAGGAAATGGCTGCACTGGGTTTAGTTCTGGAGCAGAAAAGTGAAGCTCTATCAAAAGCAGAAGAGGCTCTGACGGATTATCATAAAGCAGTTCTTAACACCATCGAAGAAGCCGTGGGTCTTGAACCAGAGGCTACTGACACTCAGGAACAACGGGTTAATGCCCTGAGAAACAAACAGTTACAACTGGGCCGTGATGACGTTGTTAGCAGCAGGGTCCGGCAACTGATTCAGGAAAAGGCCCGCCTGGAAGGTGAAATTGAAATCAGGAAAGCAGACATTGAGAGAAAGAAGGACGCCCTGGCGGTTGCAGAGAAAGCTGTTGAAAATGACGATGGTCCCTTCCAGTACACGCCGAGGCAGGCAAAAGTTCGGGCCGCTATGGACGACT
>NZ_JAHHPS010000596.1:0-4622 GCF_024606275.1 Endozoicomonas sp. SESOKO4
CGTCTGGCAGCTTACTGTGACTAATGGATGATGACTCTCATAGTCATCCCAGGCAACGGGCCACAACTGACCCAACGTCATGCCCAGGGGAAAATGGTTCCCGCCAAAGAACAGCATCAACTGCCCCTGACGTTCCAGCACCCTGACATCCTCAAGTCTTGCCCTGTTGAGGATTTTTGGTGGTTTGGGAAAATCGCGGGTGAGCGACCAAAGGTCTTCCGACAGCAGAACCCGATGATTGAGTTCGATACGCTCAACCCGGTTTAAATGATTGCTATTAAAATAACCCTGATAGCGTCTCCGATCCGAAATGCCGGTCAAAGAAGCGGTTTCCAGGCTTTCGCCATCCTTGAAAAGATAAATCAACAAATCATCATTCTGTTTGCGAAAAACAGCCTGGTTATCCCGATTAACCTTCACCACCAACAAGTCGGCACGCCCCGGAGCCTCGACAATCTCACTGTAACCATCGCCCTGCTGAAACAACCCCTTTTTGCTGTTGTCATCCGCGACAAAGATGTGTCTGCCATCGGCTACAGGAACCATACCCGGTAAACGTTCAACGGACTTGAGCCAGGAACGGACAGTCTCCTGACCATCAAGGTAGTGCCTGTCACCCAACTCCAGGTAGTCTGGACAATCGGTCAGGGCCACCTCAATCGAATCACACTCAGACGACAGCTTCAGCAGATTTCCGCTGGGGGATTTGGCCAGCTGGCTAATGGCTTCCTCTGCCATCGAATGATCGACCACCATCAGCCCGGCAACAGTCAAAGTGGCGTTACTGGGATTTTGAGTGCCCAGCGCCACCGCTTCCCGACCCAAAAAATTCATGGGCCTGATCATTCGTTTTGGCACCTCAACCCTGACGCCTTGCAACACGTTTTTCCCATCTTTATAAATGTCCACAAGGCCTGCACGATTGACCCGCAGCGTCAGGTGCACCCACTGGCCATCCTGAAAAAAATCAGGGACCCGCTTATGTAAGATAGTTTCAGCAGCAGCATCGGAAAATGTCAGTACCAGATCATCACGGTTGGTTTTATCCACCCTGATGCCATGACGACCAACGGCATCAGCAAAATAAATAATGGGAAGAAAGGCCTGGTCCAGACCAGAAACCCGCAACTGTAATGACAGTGTCATGGCTCCACCCGTCACTAAGCCCGGTATTTCCAGCCATTGACTTCTTTCAGTTAACTGCCGGGCATTCTTGAAGCCTGCACTGTTTTCACCAGTAAGGGCCCCGCCATGGCTGACCAGTTGCCCTGGCTCAACGGAATGCCAGTTAGTGGCCCTGAGCTGTTCTGGCGGAGATGGCAAAGAGAGCCCGAAGGTTTGCGATTGATCCGAATCAAAACTGACAAACACTTTGGCCTGTTTACCCGCAGCAAGCCGGTTATGGCCTGGTCCCGGATAGACGTCCGCTGTTGCGTTGCGAACCAGGAAAGTATCATGGCCCTCTTCACCGTAGAGCTTATAGTGGCAACCGGGAACCCCTTCAGTCTGGTTGAGTTTCCCGCAACCCAGTGCCATCAAGTCATCATTACCGATGCCGGAACGAACGACCTCATCGTCAGCCTCTGCAATCATGATGTTGTCCAGTCGGATATCCCTTATCAACCGGTCCTGATAAAAAAGCTTTAAACCTTGCTTGGTCAGGGGAGCGGCAGTGGTTTTGTTGCCTTTTGCTGTATCCTCAATGCGCAGATAAGGAAAATGCTGATGGAGTGCTTCGACGAAATGCCCGGTGTCCAGGCTGCCATCAGGACGAACTCTTCTTGGCACAGCGTCCATGGTGAGGGTGACCCAGTAATATCCCTGGTCTTGAAAGTACAGCTCACTGAAATTCCCATTCAGTACCAGCCCGATGTTGTCAAAAGTGGCTCCTTCGCCCCTGAGCATCAGCATATTGCCATTATCCGGGTCAGAAATTTCTGTCCCCCTGGCTTGCCAGTCGACGAGATAAAAATCCTTGCCTTTATCGCCCATCAGCCGGTCTGCATCCTGATCCGCAATCATTTTATCATCGCCGGGGCCGCCATAATGGACATCGAAACCTGCTCCTCCCAGCGTGGTCGTGCCCTGGCTATCGTTACGGCGGCTGGCATGGAGTATGTCATCGCCTTTTCCACCTCTCAGGGTTGCCCCTTCAGACAGATCCACCAGGCGGTCATTGCCATCAGCTCCACTGGCTAAAGTTTTGGCTAACGTCAGGAAAAGGACATCGTCACCTTTGCTGCCAAACAGATTTTCAATGTCGTATAACTGATCCTTGATGCCTCGCGGTTCGGGTAAAGTTGGATTCTCCCCATAACGAAAGACGACAAAGCCTGAACGACAGGTGGCGGAAACATTGGTTGCCCCTCCAGCGGTGTCGTCATTTGGACAGGGTAATCCGGCCTGTTCGGCATAGCCTGACCAATCCGAACCAAACCAGGTGGTGGCATTAAACCAGGTGGTGCCATTGAACCAGCCCTGACCGTCTGACAGTGCCCGGTAATCCTGCAGGGCCATCACACCCATGGTGCCGGGGGGTAATACCAGGGCCTGATAATCGACGGTATCCGTGCCATTACCGCCAGCAACCAGGTGGGTTCCTTCAGACAGCAGAAAGTGATCATTGCCGCCTCTGCCATAGACTTTCTGGTTGTCACCTGCCCGGGGAGTGAGCACATTATCAAGCTCATTGCCGTAAAGGGTATCGTTAGCAATACTGCCAGTGACCCGCTCAAATCCCCCAAGATCAAATACCTTCCCGGTTCCAATCCTGCCCTGGCCAGCTTCCAGGTCCACCCAGACGCCCTGACGCGTTTCAAACACCAGGGTATCGTTGCCGCTGCCCCCCTTCAGGCTGGGGCTTGCCGGTTCCTGCCCGGAATCCAGGACCACAACCAGATCATCTCCTCCGCCCATATCCACAGTATCGCTACCACCGCCCGTGGTGTACTGCTCGTTATCGTCCGATCCGGAATAGCGATCGCCATTGCCAGTACCAACAATATGGTCAATGCCGGTAAACCGGTCTGAAAATGATTTATCGGGATACTGTCTGTCACTGGCTTTCCAGACATGACGAACGCTGCGGCTGGCCATATCCACCGAAATAGAATCCAGTGTATAGGGAATAAAGGGCCGGTTTTTCAGCCAGGTCTGGGTCATCACCTGATACAAAAGCGTGTCGTATCCAGAGCCGGCGGTGATATTGTTATTTCCCATTCCAACGGAGAACTGGTTATCCCCGCCCATGTCAATTAAATGATTGTTGCCGCTGCCCCCGATAAGTTTATTATTTTCACCGGGGTTTCCTGTTATCGTGTCATCACCATCCTGGGTAATCAGGGTATTGACATTCTGCACCTGCAAACGCCCATCTTTTTTATAGGTTAAATCGATGGTCACTGATGGCGAATCAATGGTTGAGAATTCAACCTGCCATTTGGACTGGCATTTTTTCCTGTACGTCGTGGTGCCCTCTTTTGTGTTGTCTTCACGTGCCCACTTCAGGTCAACATCAACGGTGGTAGTAGAAATAAGCGGCTCCAGACTGGCGTCCATAGATACACCCTGAACAATACCTCCCCAGTTTATGGTTGCCTCTCCTTTGATAAAGTCAGCCAGTGCCACTTTTTTTACTTTCTGCTTCCCCTCCAAATCAAACGACAACTGAAACACGCTATCCTTGGAAAACTTGTCTTCAGACTTTATTCTTGTCTTGCCTTTGGCGTCATCATAGACACCCAAAACCTTTAGCTTTAATGCATTATTGGCAAGATCCACCACCAGCTGGACAGGTGCAAAATCTGTGCATTGGAGTTCCGCCGAGGGTAACAAAGCGGGTTGAGCAACAGTGGGTCGAGCAAAAAATTGAGGGACAACAATTGCCAGATGTGGGAACAGTGCAAACTCTGTTGTTGACTGCGTGCGCGGAGCAACCGTAGAAGCCGACCATTGCTTGAATTTCAAAGTAACACGGGGCCGCAGATCACTGATGAGCCGATTATTGCCTCCTCCGCCCTGAATCCGATGCTGGGTGTGAGTGGTATCCGAAAAATAAATTTCATCATCGCCTGTGCCACCCTCGACAATATGATTCCCAGCCTTCAGGAAAACCTTATTACTGCCTTTATCCAACCGGATTTCCGTGCGCCCACCATCAGCCAGTACAGTGTCATTACCCCCGCGGGTATACACCAGGTTATGGCCAGCCCTGGGAATAAAGGTCGTGCTTTCATCATTCCCCTTTATGATATCGTCATAATCGGTTCCCTCGAAGACTTCGACATTGACATACACATCTCCCCCATTTTTATCCGACAAATGACTTCTATCTAGGGTCAGGTCAATGGTCAAGCCCTGTTTACTTCGGGCGTATGAGACCCTGTCAACATCAGGGCCGCCATCGACGTATTTACGGCTTTTCTCTGAGGCTTCAATAGAGATCGTATCCCGCCCAGCCCCGCCATAGACCTCATCAAACTCACTCCCGGTCACAAACCGGTCATTGCCAGATAATCCCTTGAAGAAATTACGGCCACTCTGACCTACCATCAAATTGTTCTGGTCATCGCCGATTATTTTGGTGCTGTAAGCACTGCCAACCACGTTTTCAATATTTTTGA
>NZ_JAHHPS010000597.1:0-1919 GCF_024606275.1 Endozoicomonas sp. SESOKO4
TACTAAATATTTACAAGTTCGGCAAACAAGCTAAGCCATGCAAACATTACTTTTGTAGCCTGACTTGTGAAAACAACATGCAACAGAGAGGAAAACGACATCCAGAGCATGTATTCATACCACTGAAGTTAAAATCTCATTTTTCTCAGATTGCACTAAAAGCAGATCAACAGGATGGCACTAAATCATCAAATTGCCAGTAAATGTATGGGAATATTACTCGATCGGGGGCAAATTTTTATTTTTTATTATGGCATTATCGCAACATCAGGCACTTAAGAAAGGTTGACCAGCTTGACACTGTCTTTCACCACTAGCCAGCCACTTCATGATTCCAGACGTCAAACTATAACGGATGGCAATGGGCTCTCTTCCTCTGCGTGGAAAAACTGCGGGCATAAAAAACTGCCGGACAAAAGCGCTTAAAACACCTGTTGAACGACAGTTTTTATTTGTATCAATCTCAATCCAGTGATGGACCAGCGGCGATTAGAGCCTTGCCTTCGTCGATATCAGTAAACTTGCTGAAGTTGGTGATGAAGCGATCAGCCAGATCACGAGCTTTATTATCCCAGTCTTCTTTGCTCTCATAGGTATCCTGAGGATTCAGGATACCATTTTCCACGCCTTCAACATGGGTTGGAACTTTCAGACCAAAGTAAGGAAGCGTCAACGTTTCCGCTTCATCAATGCTGCCATCAATGATGGCATCAATGATGGCACGGGTGGCCTTGATGGAGATACGTTTGCCTGTGCCATTCCAGCCGGTGTTAACAAGGTAGGCCGTTGCACCATTGGCTTCCATCTTTTTTACCAGTTCTTGAGCGTATCGGGTCGGATGCAAGGTCAGAAACGCTGCGCCAAAGCAAGCAGAAAATGTTGGCGTTGGCTCAGTAATGCCACGCTCAGTACCCGCCAGCTTGGCGGTGAAACCAGACAGGAAATGGTACTTGGTTTGCTCTGGCGTCAGCTTGGATACCGGAGGTAGCACACCAAAGGCATCAGCCGTCAGGAAAATCACTTTTTTGG
The DNA here is from genome assembly GCF_024606275.1 of Endozoicomonas sp. SESOKO4. NCBI lineage: Bacteria > Pseudomonadati > Pseudomonadota > Gammaproteobacteria > Oceanospirillales > Endozoicomonadaceae > Endozoicomonas > Endozoicomonas sp. SESOKO4. The sequence continues at coordinate 1,030 of NZ_JAHHPS010000597.1, forward strand.
CATGTCCGGCCTTTGAAACAGGTTTAACGATGTTTTCAATGTGCTCAATCGGATAGGAAACACGAGTGTTTTCTGTCTTGGAGCCATCGGCAAAATCGATCGTGCCGTCTTCAAGAACCGTCACGTTCTCCAGAAGCGCATCACGGCGAATAGCGTTGTAGATGTCGGGCTCGTTTTCCTTACTCAGATTGATAGTCTTGGCATAGCAACCACCTTCAAAGTTGAAAACACCATCGTCATCCCAGCCATGCTCATCATCACCTACCAAAGCCCGCTTTGGATCAGCAGACAGGGTGGTTTTACCGGTACCGGACAATCCGAAGAATATTGCAACATCGCCGTCTTTACCGACATTCGCAGAGCAGTGCATGGAAGCCATACCCTTCAGAGGCAGTAGGTAGTTCATGATAGAGAACATCCCTTTCTTCATCTCGCCACCGTACCAGGTGCCACCAATAATCTGTACCCGCTCAGTCAGGTTAAAGGCTACGAAATTCTCAGAGTTCAGACCCTGCTCCTGCCAGTCAGGATTAGTGCACTTCGCACCATTCATAACCACGAAGTCAGGTTCAAAGGCTGCCAGCTCACCTTGAGAAGGACGAATAAACATGTTCTTAACAAAGTGGGCCTGCCAGGCTACTTCAGTGATGAAACGAACACTCAAACGGGTTTCTTCGTTGGCACCACAGAAACCATCAATCACGAACAGACGTTTGCCGGACAACTGCTGGGTCACAAGACCTTTCAGATCAGTCCAGACGCTCTGAGTGATCGCCTTGTTGTCATTTTTACCCTGGTCAGACCACCACAGGGTATCGCGGGTCGTATCATCTTTTACGATGTATTTGTCTTTTGGGGAACGACCGGTAAAAATGCCCGTATCAACAGAG
>NZ_JAHHPS010000598.1:0-10167 GCF_024606275.1 Endozoicomonas sp. SESOKO4
GAAGCAGGAATTTTTAGACCAATTTATTGCAACCGTAGTAGGACAGCCTTAAGTCTGACAGGCTGCTAGCAGAGCTTTAAGCTCAAGGAGTGCAGTCATGAAGATAAGACAAACACTGATAAAAAGCCTCTCTGTTCTGTCAGTCTGGTCCACTTTTGCATCAGCAGATCCTTCATCGAATCTCTATTCTTCGGTGCCACCACTGTTAAGTCGCAGCTCGGAGCCTTTGGTCATGTTGGTGATGTCGGTTGATCACGAGCTGTTTAAAAAAGCGTATCCGGATTACTCGGACCTGGATGGTGATGGTCAGTTGGATGTGACTTATAAAGACAACTTCGAGTATCTGGGGTACTTTGAAAGCCAGTGGTGCTATTCCTACAGTTCCTCTAATGGTCGTTTTTCTCCGGCTGCACAGGCAACCGGTAGCAACGGCCATTACTGCGATACATCAGCTGCGCCATGGAGTGGTAACTTTCTGAATTGGGCCACCATGAGTCGAATGGATGTTCTGAGAAGGGTGCTCTTTGGGGGTAAACGCTCTACTGATACTGCATCTCTGACCGTTCTTGAACGAGCCTATTTACCCAGAGATATTCATGCTTTTGTCAAAGTCTACAAAGGCAGTGATCTTGCCAGTCTGACTCCTTACACTGGTTCCATAAGCCTCTGCAATCTGGCGACCAGTGAAGGTGGTGAGCCAAAGCTTCGTATTGCCAGTGGACAATGGCCTCGCTGGGCATCCACTGAAGTGATTCAGTGCCAGTGGGGGACGTCCAACAGTCCTTCCGGCAGTGATGAGTTAGCAGAAAATACGGTTCGGGTTGAGTCTTGCGTAACAGGTAAAGATGCATCAACATCGGATCGTTGCAGAGAATATTCCAATGGCAATGCCAAACCGGCCGGGTTGCTGCAACGCTTCGGTGAAGATGGCAGTATCCGGTTTGGTCTGATCAGCGGCAGTTACGACAAGAATATTTCTGGCGGCTTGCTGCGTAGAAATATCTCTAAAATTGGCGGTAACTCGTCGTCTTCTGATGATGAGGTCAATGTCTCTAATGGTATTTTTAATAACTCCGTCAATGGCATCATCCAGCACATCAACAGCTTCAGAATTGCCAGATACAGTTACAGTCAGAATAAATATACCGACTGCAGCACATATGGTATTTCCATTGATACCTTTAAATCCGGACGTTCAACCTATTCAAACCGACATTGTAGCAACTGGGGGAATCCACTGGCTGAGATGTATCTGGAGGCTCTGAGATACTTTGCTGGTCAGTCATCACCCTCCAGTGCGTTTGATACCAGTGTTGATGATCAATTTGTGTCAGGATTATCCACCGAGTCCTGGATTTCTCCTGTCACTTCAGCCAACGCTTGTGCCAACTGTTCTATTATTCTGCTGTCCAGTGGACTGAACTCTTTTGATTCCGATGAACTCTCGAGCAGTGCCGATTTGCCCGGCTTGTCCGGTACTGCCAGTGTCAATAGTAAAACCGATGAAGTGGGTGAGCTTGAATATAACAATAATTTCGCTGGTAACTATCTGGTGGGTGGGACTGGTAGCACACGACAATGTACAGCCAAGTATCTTAATGGGTTGTCAGAAGCCAAAGGTTTATGTCCTGAACTGCCTCAGCTGGAGGGTAGTTATCAGGTGTCCGGATTGGCTTTTTATGGCAACCAGACCGATTTGAACAGTACTCTCGATGGTGTGCAAAAAGTCAAAACCTATTCTATTCAGTTAGCAGAAAGTATGCCCAGCTTTACCCTGAATGCCGGTGGCAAGCCTGTCACTTTCCAACCGGTTTGTCATACCAGTTCCAATTTTGGCACGGGCACGAATTTCTCTGGAAGTGGTAGTGACTGCACACTGACCGATGTAGTGGTAGAAAATACAGTACTGAATTCTGATGGCGAGGTTGTGGAAGGCAGCTTGCTGTTTACCTGGGAGGACTCTCTCTGGGGTAATGACTTTGATTATGATGCTTCTTCACGAATCAAATTTTGTGTAGGAGCCCAGTGCACAGCCACTTCAGATTCAACCTTGAGCATTGGAAGCTTTGGCAGTGATCAGATACGAATGGCTGTTCATGTAGACGGTGTTTATGCTGGATTGAACTTGAGGTTCAGTTACACAATGGCCGGTACCTACGACGATGGATTACAAAATGATTTTGTCTACAAAGGGCAGACGGGTTATGAAGTGAAAAACTTTACGGCCAGTGGCAACTCTGCAGGCCGACTGGAAAAACCGCTCTGGTTTGCGGCTAAATACGGAGGCTTTGTTGACCTTGATGGTGATGGTACTCCCAAGTATGACGATAATGGCGATGGGATTTCAGATGATGACCGTGAGTGGGACAGCCGAAATAATACTACTGGCTCGTTAGGGGCGGATGGTTTACCTGACAACTATTATTTCGCTCGCAATCCCAGTCAGCTAGAGGCTCAGCTAGGGCAAGTTTTACAGGATATTGTCAGCAGGGTCTCCTCTGCCACCAACGCAGCCCTTTTTTCGAACAGTCAGACCGGAACAGGTGTTCTCTATCAGGCTCTGTTTCAACCCGTTATGGAGTACAACGGTAAAACAATTTCCTGGGGAGGAATGCTTCATGCCCTCTTTGTAGATAGTAAAGGCTTACTCCGGGAAGATAGTAATGGCAATGACAGGCTTGATGATTACTCTGTTGACAAAATCGTAGAGCTGGTTTTTGACCCCAACTCCAACCAGACTCTGTTTCAGCGGTATTCTACTTCAGATTCAGGGGGGACACTGACACCCGATGGCGCTCTCCAGTCCCTCAATCAGCTGAATGCAATCTGGGATGCCAGAGATCAATTATCCAGTCTCTCCAATGTCGTCAGCCAGCGCACATTCAGTTCTCTCGCTTCAGGCGGCCGCCATATTTTGACCTGGTTGGATGAAAATAATAATGGTGTCGTTGATACTGGTGAAACTCTGCCACTGACGCCTGATACATTCAACACAATGGAAGGTTATTTGGGGGTTTCAGCATCTGAGGTTACCAATGTCGTCAACTATGTTCGTGGTGAGGAAATCTCCGGAACCCGTTCAAGAACCATCGATTACGATGAAGACGGAGAAGATGACGTCTGGCGTCTTGGTGATATTATACATTCAACACCGCAGCTGGTCTCTTCTCCGGGAAGCCGGTTCGATGCCCTCTATTCCGATACCACTTATACCACCTTTTATGAACAATACAAAAACCGTCGGCACGTGCTTTACGTAGGCGGTAATGATGGAATGATCCACGCTTTTAATGGTGGCTTCTGGGATGAAAGTCAATATGGCTATAACGTTACTGGATATAATAACGAAGTCAGTCATCCATTGGGCTCGGAACTTTGGGCTTATACGCCCATGAATCTGCTGCCCCATCTGCAGTGGTTGAGAGAGCCTGACTATCCCCATGTTTATTACATGGATGCAGAGCCAGTAACTTTCGATGTCAACATTTTTGACAGTAATGACAGTGATTATCCCGGAGGCTGGGGAACCGTTCTGGTTATGGGTATGCGACTTGGTGGCGGTGGTTACGACGTGACCTTGGGAGGGAATAACAAAACACTGCGCTCTGCCTATGTGGTGCTGGATATAACTAACCCAGAGGATCCCCCTAAACTGCTGGCGGAAATAACCCATCCTGAACTAGGTTTTACAACTTCCCGCCCTACATTGGTAAAACGTCGTGTGGCTGCCAAAGATAGCCAGGGTGAAGATGACTGGAGTCAAGCACCTACGACGAATGAATGGTATCTGGCATTTGCATCAGGACCTATCGGTACAGGTGAGGCTGGAATACGAACAGCACTGGATGATGGATCGAGTAACCAGAATCTCAAACTCTTTGTCTATGATCTGAAAAGTAAAGCTTTTGTGTCGGGCATGGCACCTATGGATTCAGGGATTTCTCAGGCGTACGGTGGCAATACTACAGCCGTCGATTGGGATCGGGATTATAAAGACGATGCTCTTTATCTGGGCGCTATTGAAACCGGTACATCAACTCTGGATGGGAAGCTTCTGAGATTGCGTTTGCAGGATACCCTGACCGACTCAACACTGACAACGCTTCTTGACACCGGGAAGCCTGTTTCAGCCGCTCCTGTTGTGGCCTCAGACAAGAATCGTCACTGGCTTTATGTAGGGAGTGGAAGGCTTCTGACGTATGATGATAATCGCACCACACAAACCCAGTCATTCTTTGGCTTCAAGGAGCCGCAGAGTAGCAACGGTGATTTAACGTATAATGCGGTGTCTTTATCGGACTTGGTTAATACGACGGACGTACAGGTATACACCAATGGCACTGTCAATAAGAAAACCAGCAGTGGCAATGTAGCCTTTACTGTGGACTCCTCAACCGTCGGCAGCTTTACTGCACTTCAGTCAGTGATTGCGACCAAGAGTGGCTGGGTGCTTGATCTAGAGGGTGATGGTGTTATTCCTGCCGGAAGATCAATCACTTCGGCTTCCCGATTGTTTTCACTGGTTCTGTTCACTGAATACAGACCGTCAGAAGACAGTTGTCGAGTGGATGGCTCTAGCGCCCTGATTGGCTTGCATTACCAGACGGGGACCGCATCGCCCGATCCCGTTCTGGGTGGGCAGGATCAGGGCGATCAGGTCAGTGAGGATCTTTCCATAAAAAGAGTCAATCTGGGACTGGGTTATGCATCATCTCCCGTTATCCATCAGGGAGCCAGTGGTCATCGAACGGCGGTTACCCAGGGCGCTGGAGGCAGTATCAGCAGTCACGAACTGAATTACAATTTTCAGACTTCCGGTAGAATGTCATGGCGACAGATCTTGCGCATTCCCTGGGGAAGCGAATGATTCCATGGATCTCTGGTATTGCCCTTCATTCTTTTCGATTGGATATTTACAATCATTGTTCGGTATTCACCAAATATGTCACATAACTTCAGTATTGGGTAAAGTCATTATGCTTCACCCAAAAAGACCAGATAACGTCGCCAATCCAGACCTATTTTTTCGAGATAGGCAAGACTGCAGCTCCGCACTTCTTCAGGGGAATAATCTCCGGATGCTTTGATATCAGCAGGAACAGGTTCCAGGGGGATGTTATCACGCTGACATTGTTGGACATATTGAAACCAGGCCTGCAAGAATTCATTGACCAGTTGTACCTCTTCAGCTGTTTTCGGGCAGCGAAAAAAACGGAATTCCATCGTTGGAAGTGTATCGATACCAGCTGTTCCGTTGATGTGTAATAATGAGATCGCCATATACTTTTCTATAGGGGCTGAAAGCGCATAAGAACGTGGATATGGATCATCCTTCCATTTCCCCGTCATATGCTGAAAGTCGGTCATATGAACAAATCGACTGTAAAAACCAGTAAACTGTTTCAGGTTTTCCATTTTTTCTTCATCGGTCATTCCTTGCAGGTTGCTGCTGCAATAATCCCCATCCATCAGTCTCGTATTGTAATGGGCAATCATTTGATTCATCCTGACTATCGCGCTTTCCTTCAGTTTCTCAAAATCACCGAATGTTTTATGCCATTGAGCCTCTCTATCTGAGACAATCCGTTTTTCATTACCGAAAAATCTGAGTAAATAGGGATTGTGTTGTAATTCACATTCGATTGCCATGATAATTGCGGGATCGCCGTCCGTTGCGCTCAACACATCAACATGTTTGTGCCCCGAGCTATAACTGATAACCCCATTATTGCGCAGGAAGTCTATCGAATTAATCACCTTTTTAAAGCAGTCATGGGCATGTTTATCATCTAAATGGTATGGCTTACAGTTTATCTCAAGGCACCTGGTTGTATCCAGAAAAGAGATAATCTCAAAATCACTGTTCAGGGTATACCGTCTCCTGCCAAATTTATTCAAACCAAGGTATTCAAAACCTTTCTGTTTAAGGTGATTTTCAAGAGGGTCCAGGGTTTTATCCCTCATTTCACTTTCCGAGTCCGAAAAAGAGTTAATATAATATTCGAACTCTTCTCCAAATTTAAGATATGGACTGATCAATGGATACACGCTGCTCTCCACAAATTCAGACTCTTTGGCAAACAGACTGTCAATAACATGCGTGTAGCGTCGTTCAAATATTGATGTCATCATCGATTTGTTAAATGTTTCGCGCAGGTCATCATCGGTGCGTAATACGCACGTCAACAAATTATTATTGAGTGAGCCAATATCATTTTTGGCAATCTCAATAAAATCGGCTTTATGTTTCTCAATAAAACCAAACAGAGCTATTAGCTCAGAGAACTTGCCGTAATGCGACAAAATTATATCAAAAAAACGAAATAGTTCTCTGCGCAAAAGCCAGGATACATTGTCGTTATTCTTCCAGACTGGGATAAAACCGGTTTCAGCAAGATAGTCACTCAGCATTTCAGAGAGATCATAATTAAGACCATAATGATTAAAATATTTTTTGTTAGATTTTAGTCCTTCTGAATGCTCTTGAAATATTTTATTCAGGACATCACAGATCTCAGTAACCCTTCCAGCTTCGATTGTTTGGTCTGGCAAATATCGATTCTGTTCTCTTGCAAAAAAACCGCGGTCTTCCTGGAGGCCCTCCTTGTATAATATAAAGCCGATAAAAATATTGAGTGCCTCATCGGTTTTATCATCCTCCTTCGTTTCTTCAGCCTGATTTTTCGGTTTTTTAACGTCAGACTTTTCTATGGTTATTTTTTGATAGTGCAATGTTTTGATAAGGTTCTGCAAAGTTTCCCGAAGATGTTCAGCTGCGGACAGTGGAGTCAGGAAGATGTCATGACATGAAGTTGATACTGGCCCGGGCCCGCTAAAGGGGGCGAGGCAAGAAACCTTACGCTGTAAAACAGGTTGCTCTGAACCCGTGTGATAACGTTTGCCATTAGCTGGCAAAAAAAACTCTGCCACATTGTCGCTGATAGACATTCTGTCGCTGTCTTGTGGTGAGTATGTCTCATTTCCGATGGTGGGGCAGATGACCCCAGACTGAGATATATTCATATACTTACGTCCCTGAAGTAATGTATTTTGTGAGTACATTGACTTCGACTATTAAGTCCAAAAAAAGTTCAAAGAACGATAATAAAGACCGGTGAGTTTGCTGCTTCAGGAAATCAAGAAGAGTGAGCCGAGGGCATAAAAGGTGATGATGCACATTGAGATCACGCAAAAAATTCAGCAGATCATCGAGACACAGCCTACCGACTCGGCCATTTCAAAGAGGAGCCAGTATTGGCAATACAGATCATCAATGAACGTATAATCATAATGCCATTCTGGCGTCATATGCCGGTTATTGGCTGTATCCCATACCAGACAGTGCTGTATGTCCAGTTATTTGAGTTGGGAGTCAGGTAGTCCGATCACTATTCTCAGGATGTGAAGTAAACAACTTTCTTATTAATGACTGATTGCTAAATTCTGGTCATGGTGCTAAAAATAGCACCACAGTACTGCATATAACAATCATCATAACAATAATAAGGAAAGAAGATGAGGCGGAAAATTCTATCTGCTGCTGTGGCTGCAGCCGTATCTTTTGGTGCTCAGGCCGAGCAACCCTTCAGTGACTTTTATGTGTTCGGTGACAGCTTGCTGGATACAGGCAACTTCTCTTATGCGACAAATGATGGCGGAGTCATAGCTTCCGAATTGCTGGCTAAGGCCTTGGGATTGAATATTGATATTCTTGCCAACGGCGGTAACAACTATGCAGTTGGCGGCTATCAAACCGCCGATGTTCTGGACTCCATAGTTGGAGGTGTAGCCCTTCAGGATCCTGCAAATACCGTTACGACCCGAGGGGGGAATTTCAATTCTTACTTGATTGATAACCCTTCAGCTTCTGGAAATGCACTCTACTTTCTCGATGGTGGGGGGAATGATTTAGCTGGAACATGGTCGAGTGCGCCCGATCAAGCGGCAGCGATTCAGGCATCAGCCCAAAATATGGCTACAGCAGTGGGTGCTCTGAGTAATGCTGGTGCCAACTATATCATGTTGGCAAATTTGCCTGATATGGGGCGGATTCCCCTCACTCAACTGGCTGCTCTGGCTGACCCGAATGATGCCGTTGTGGCAAGTACTGCTGCTGCCGGTTACAACCAGGCGCTTGAAATTTTTGTCAACCAAACCGGTGCCAATGTCATACCGGTAGATTTTCAGGGTTTTATAGATCTTATTATCAGGGATGCTGATCAATTTGGCTTTGCCTCAGGCGTGGATGCAGCTGTTACCGGTGCTGCAATCGATCAGGTGTATACCTGTTATGACAATGGATTGGGGGGCAGTACTGGTCCTTCAACCTCATGTTTCGAGCATCCGGTCTATGGAGTTGATGGCACTGCTCCGGACCCTGACAGCCTGATTTTTAATGATTTTTTGCACCCCACCGGTAAAACCCATGCTCTGGCTGCAGATTACATCGCGGATATCATCATAGCCCCCAGGAAAGTGGGATTGCTACCACAGATGGGGCTCAGTGCAGCTCGCAGTCAATTCAGTGCAGTCGCCAATGAAATGCGTCAGTCCCGCTGGAAGGATGTAAAAAGTGGTTGGTTTATCAGTGGCGCTTCGGGGAGCAGTGAGCTGGATGGCGGCTTAAGTCCCGAAGATGATCGTTACTCATCCACAGTGGGATTGATCAAAAGCCTGGATGACAATCATTTTTTGGGTGTTGCTCTTACTCTGGGGCAGAATGAGCTGGATGTCGATGATTCATCGTTTGAGGCAAACAATTATGGTCTGAATATTCTTTATGGTTATCGTGAAGGTGCCTGGTTTGTGGAAGGTGCACTGGGTTATACCAATATGGATTATTCTGACCTTGCGCGGGGCTTCACCATGGGTTCGCAAACTTACACTGCCAAGGGTGATACCGACGGTTATGCTTTGGGGCTGGATCTTCTGGCTGGCTACAATCTGCTGGATCAATCGGCGAGGTTTGTTTTTGGCCCCGTTCTGGGATTACAAACCATTTATGCTTCTGTTAACGGTTATACCGAGAGTGGCGGCGAAATTTCCAATTACGACTGGGGGAATCAATCCACAGAAAGTATGCAGTTGCGTGCTGGTTTTATGGGGAGTATGCAGCTCACGGAAACCATTGTCATTGACGCCGAAATGTATCATACAGATGAGCAGGAAGGTGGCTTTGAGAGCATTAATGTAACTAATACCAATTTGAATTTTGGGCAGTACCACCTACCCGGAGCCTATGTGGATGAAGGCGGCTTCGTTACCGCTAATCTGGGCGCCGCTATGGATTTGGGTGATGGCAAGTTGCGCCTGAGTTATAACTATAGCGATCAGGCTGATGGCTCCGAGCTGGTCAGTTTGACGTATTCAGCCGCTTTCTGAGGTGGATAATAAAAAAGGCCGGTTCGGCATACACCAATCCGGCCTTTTTTTGTGCTGACTGACTTGCTTTACAGACGCGTCCAGCATCACCTGATCTCATGCAGGCTTACAGGATCATGGCAACAGATCTTTGTTATTCACTGGGAAAGCCATTGATTCCCTGAATCGTGTCAATTCTTTGAAGCTTTTTTTGCAGGTGGAATCCGGTCCACACTTGAATAAGCCGCCTGTCATTCCGCGAATCCCTCGTCTTTCCTTTTTTCCTAGAGTTGAAGTGTCATTCAGTTAAGGAAGTAGGTTGTGTTCAAGCGGAGCTGCTCAGTCAACAGGCCCAAAACTATGAAAGGGCTGACCCTGATCGAGATTTTGATCACTATCCTTCTGATGTTCATCGTTAGCTCTATGACGGTGAATCTGGATTCACTGGTGCAGTCCTTTCGAATGGATTTTTACAATCAACGAATTTTCAGCAGTATGGTGGTGGCCCGCAGTGAGGCGATAAAACGAGGAGTGAATGTCAGTCTTTGTCGCAGCCAAAACGGCTCAAGTTGTGATACCTCTGGCAGCAACTGGAAAGCAGGCTGGCTGATTTTTGTCAATCCCAATAATAATAATTCGGTTGACCCGGGTGAGGTCGTTATCAGGGTTTATGGAGAGATTGACAGTGCGGTCACGATCAGTCTGAATACCGGGAATACTGTGACATTTACATCCAGGGGCAGCCCGACAGCGGTGCGGACTATGAGAGCCTGTCCCACCGGCGGCTTGGGCACTCCAGTTAAAACA
>NZ_JAHHPS010000599.1:0-5856 GCF_024606275.1 Endozoicomonas sp. SESOKO4
CAACCGCCAACAACACCGTTGAGATACCCGTCTCTGGACTTATCCCGTCAGGAGAACAGCTGGCCCTGAATTACATCGTTGTGCTGATGCAGAACCTCAATGAGATATCCTTTACGGTCAAAGGGCAGTGGCTTGAGGTTGAGACGCTGGATGACAGTGCTCAGATCTACCGTTTTCCAATGCCGCAGCTGAAAATACAGGATGAAAAAATGGAAATCAGCAACTGGCCAGAGGAGCAGTTCCGGATTTTTTTGAAAATCACTGGTGTGCCTGAACACTATTATTTGACAGCAGATCATTGGCAAAAGCGTTTAAGATTGGATTACCCGGTATACATTCAAAGGTGCGAAACCAGATTATCCACAAACAGAGAGCCCGGGGCAGAAGGTGCCGTTGAAATAGCCCCCTTCAAACCTTTACCTGTTTATGTTCTGACTAACCTGATCAACAGGGAAATGGCCATCAACGACCTCGCCTGGAAATCCATTGACCAGTTCAAAGAGAGACTGCCTGAATCCTTGCTTGGCAAACTGAGAAAAAGAATCGAAGCATCAGGGACAGAATGCCCCGATGAGATTAAAGAATCACTGTCCCAATACCTGGATAATGTTCAATCCAGCAGAGGTGAAGCCTCTGAGCCAATCACTGAACCGGAGCCACAGGGCGGTTACCCGCCAGACGACAAAAAAGAAAAACAGGCGTTTGCCAGTTTATGGTTAAAACTCAACCAGACAGAAGTTTTTGACATCGAGGTACTGACATTGCTGGACGAGTACAGGGATGAAATGGAGCTTAAACATATAGTGACCGTCCTCAGAAAAGCCAAAATCCATATCGATAACCACATACTGGAAGGATGGAGGCAGCAGGCATGCTGCGAAATAAAGCGACTAAAAAGGCGAGACCCTTCGTTATCAGAGGTTAATCCTGATGTCTATGGGAGTTGCCTGGAATTAGAGTTACTTGATGGGTGTGCGAGTATTTTCTAATCGCCAACTCTGTTTATGGCGCGCAAGCCAGTGTGGTGCTATACATTCCCGTGCATACGGCAAACGTCAATCAATGTGCCTGAGTCGGACGACGTAAAGATAACGAATTATTTCTAATAGCAAATGGGTTCGTGGATGTGGATTTTTTTAAGCCTGAGTCTACGATACGCTCACAAAAAAATAAAACTATCTGCCCGATGGTCCGATCACTGCTTCTGTTAGTGACCGTAATGTTTGGAGAGTCACTGCCTGCGGTGGGATTTGTCGGCTCAAGCCCGCTACCCACCCGTTTCTTATATGCCAATAAGTTAGCTGAACCTGCACCGCCGAACCCTGTTCCGGTTGGGTTTATAAAGTTCGCCCTCAGTTTGCTTCAGCTGCAGCCGAATAACAGTCCTCTTGCATCTCTACAATTAACCCCCCTGCCCCTTTGGCCAATAAAGCAGACACGTTTCATTGACCTATTGGCTATATCCCCCGAAACCGCAAAGCACTCTTCCAATGCGTTGATCGCCACAGGCGCTGCCGGTGCCGGTGCCGGTGCCGGTGCCGGAGGAGATGATAGCGATAAGCCACCCGACGGAAACCACTGGAATCGTGACCCAGAGCCCCAGTCTGGCGTTACCCTCGCTCTCAGCCCTGTTGAAAAATACCTGCAACAAAAAAAGCAACTGCTTCGAATGTTAAGAATCAAACGACTATGGGCTATTATGAAGGACCAAACCACGCTGGCCCGGATTTTGTCAGATCGGATTATGGTGATTGAAGCAGATCTTCTGGATCTGGAAAGATCAGGCCCTGACACAATGCATCCGGGGCTGGTTCAGACTTGGCTAACGGAGCATAGTCATGAACTCAGTGTTTACCGTAAGATCGTTACTGGCCAATATTCTGGCCGACAAGCCGGTAACGGGAAACAGGACCAATCCTCCAGAACAACCAAAGCATCAACCACCGCGAAAACCGACCCAATAAGCAGGGCTTCTGACCTTAGTCAGGGAACTTGTCCAAAAGACGGCAGTGGTCACGGGGGCGATGATCCACTGAAGCCCTCGGCTGAGCAAGATACCGGAAGTTCGGTCGTAACTTGTTCCAGATGTAACAAGATAATGAATACACAGGAATTAAGCCGTGTCGCTGATGAAGCAGCAGCTTCAGCATTTTTATGCGACAAGTGCCTGCCGGACACTCACGGTAATAAAAGAGCAAGACAAACCCTGAAAGAAACAGAGTCGGATTCATCAGAACCTGCTCAGAAAAAAAATAAGGGCTCGGGTAGAAAGAGAAGCCATTCCGAAGCAGCTACTGCACCACCGGCTAAAAAAAAGAAACCGGAAGACGCCCAGATCACTGATGATCTATTGGAAAAAGTAAAAGAAAGTATCAAGTACGAACTAAGCAAGGAAGAGCTGGAGAAAGCACAAACCCTGATGGAAGTATTCAAGAAAAAAAACATCTCTGTAAAGGATACTTTTTATAAACTGCTTGGCTTTGTAGAGAGACAGTATTTTAATAGCTTCTTCGATAATGCCACTGCTTTTTTTGGGCACCTTTCTAAAAACTTCAAAAACACAGGCATGCTAACCGGCATGCTGAATTATGCAAAAAAACATATCCGTAGTTTTGCAGAACGTGATCAAAGTGAACTCGAATATTTAGCGAGTTTGGATACATTGACTTCCTTCTCGTCCATGAAGAGTTGCAAAGGTGTGCCCAAGCTTGATGAAGTGAGAGAGCTGCTGAGCTGGCCGGAATGGAAAGACAATAATGGCGAGTTCAATATGGAGCTGTTCCGTGCTTTCTCGTCAATGAATACTTGCAAAGGCTTGCTCAAACATGAGGAAGTGAAAGAGATATTGGGCTGGCTGGTATGGAAAGACAAGGATGACGGGTTCAACATGGAGCTGTTCCGCGCCTTCTCATCCATGAATCATGCCAGGGGCCTGCTCAAACATGAGGACGTCGAAGCGCTGCTGGGCTGGCCGGAATGGAAAGACAAGGATGACCAGTTCAATATGGAGCTGTTCCGCGCCTTCTCATCCATGAATCATTCTAAAGGCATGCTGAAACATGACGACGTGAAAGAGGTGCTTGGCTGGGCTGAATGGAAAGACAAGGATGGCGAATTCAATATGGAGCTGTTCCGGGCCTTAGCGTCCATGAACAGCGGCAGAGGCATGCTCAAACATGAGGAAGTGAAAGAGCTAATGGGATGGCCTGAATGGAAAGACAAGGATGATGCGTTCAATATGGAGCTGTTCCGCTGCTTCTCATCTTTGAATCATAACAAAGGCATGCTCAAACATGAGAAAGTGAAAGAGGTAGTGGGCTGGCCGGAATGGAAAGACAAAAATGGCAAATTCAGTATGGAGTTGTTCCGCGCCTTCTCATCCGTGAATTGTAGCAAAGGCATGCTCAAACATGAGGAAGTGAAAGGGGTGCTGGCCTGGCCGGAATGGAAAGATAAGAATGGCGAGTTCAGTATAAAGCTGTTCCGCACTTTCTCATCTATGTACGCCAGTAAAGGCACTCACAAACAGATGGAAGTGAAAGAGATGCTGAACTGGCCGGAATGGAAAGACAAGGATGGCGAGTTCAACAGGGAACTCTTCCGCACCTTCTCATCGATGTTCACCTCGAGAGGTGCACCCAAACATAGGGAAGTGAAAGAGGTACTGGGCTGGCCGGAATGGAAAGACGAGGATGGTGTGTTCAATATGAAGTTATTTCGCGCTTTCTCATCGATGAATAAAGGCCATGGCGTGCCCAACCATGAGCAAGTGAAAGAAATGCTGGGCTGGCCGGAATGGAAAGACAAGCACGGTGAGTTCAGTACGGAGCAGTTTCGCACTTTCTCGTCCATGAATCATGCCAGGGGCATGCTCAAACATTGGGAAGTGAAAGAGGTGCTGGGCTGGCTGGAATGGAGAGACAAGGATGGTGAGTTCAGTATGGAGCGGTTTCGCGCCTTCTCGTCCATATGCGCCAAAAGAGGCATGCCCGGACGTAAGAAAGTGAAAGAGGTGTTGGACTGGCCGGAATGGAAAGACAAAAATGGCGAGTTCAGTATGGAGCGGTTCCGCGCCTTCACGTTCATGAATCATAACCATGGCGTGCTCAAATACAAGGAAGTGAAAGAGGTACTGGGCTGGCCGGAATGGAAAGACAAGCATGGCGATTTTAGTATGAAACGGTTTAACGCTTTCTCATCCATGAATCATGGCCAAGGAGTGCCCAAACATGAGCATGTGAAAAAAGTGTTGGACTGGACACGTTGCGGGGGTAAACCCAATCACTTGCTCCTGCAAATTATGACCAAACTCTGGAAATCAGAAGGGCTACCTGCCACTGAAACGCTGCAACACCGGGAGACACAGCTGAAACAGTGGCTGTTTACAGAATTTACTGAAGAAAATAACGACTCTGATAACGAAGAGGGCGACAAATGGAATCGCCAGATAAAAACAGTTGCTCTTTACCTCTCCACCTATAAACCAGACTGGTCAATAAGCTGGGCAGTTTTAAAACAGTTTTACCAATGCCATGAAAGGACTAAAACCGTTCCGATATCGGAATCATTGATAAAGCTTCTGTCTTCTTATGGAGGGAAAGGCATCGAGTGCTACCTTAAGGCTAATCAACAGGACCGGGATTTTTTGCGGCAACATTCGGGTAAAACCGTGCCTTTGCACGTATTAAATCAAGCAATGGTTCTTTTTTCTTCCAATGAATACAGAGGGCGTTTTGTCTATTTCGTCAGGCGGTTGAAATCATTGCCAGACAAGAGCCAATGGGAACAGCTCTCAGCCCGGTTACGACAATTATCGGGGGTGCTGGAACTCGACTATATGCAAAGACTCTATTGGGAGATACTGGAACCCTTGACAAAAGATGATCAGCTCCGTTTTCTGGACGCCAACCATGCAGGGGCTCTATTCAACCTGTTTCCCTCGTTGAGCGCCCTGAATAAACTCAGCAAAGAGCATTCCTCCCAATGGTTAAAACGGCTGCTTGAAGCTTGCCTTGGACTAAAAAACCATGACATCACAAAAGAAGGCATCCAAATACTTTTTGAAGCGTTACTCAGAACCCATTGCCTTCTGCCCTGGGATCACGAAATCCCCGATCACTTTCTCTCTGGAATGCGCACAACAGACACCAACACCGTTGAGATACCTGTATCTGGACTTATTCCATCGGGAGAACAGCTGGCCCTGAGCTATATCACCGTGCTGATGCACAACCTCAATGAGATGTTCTTCACTGTCAGAGGGCAGTGGCTTGAGGTTGAGGTGCCGGGTGACAGTGTTCAGATCTACCGTTTTCCAATGCCGCAGCTGAAAATAAATGATGAAAAAATGGAAATCAACAACTGGTCAGAGGATCAGTTCCGGTTTTTTTTGAAAATCACTGATATGCCTGAATACTATTATTTGACAGCAGATGATTGGCAAAGGCGTTTAAGATTGGATTACCCGTTATACATTCAAAGACGCGAAGCCAGATTATCCGCAAACAGAGAGCCCGGGGCAAAAGATGCCATTGAAGCAGCCCCCTTCAAACCTTTACCTGTATATGTTCTGGCTAACCTGATCAACACTAAGATGACCATCAACCTCATCGCATGGAAATCCCTTGACCAGCATAAAGAGAGGCTGCCTGGATCCTTGCTTGGCAAACTGAGAGAAAGAATCGAAGCATCAGGGGCAGAATGCCCCGATGAGATCAAAGAATCACTGTCCCAATACCTGAATAATGTCCAACCCACGAGTGCTGAAGCCTGTGAGCCGTTCATTGAATCGGTAACACAAAGCATTACCCCACCAGACGAAAAAACAGAAAAACAGGCGTTTCGCAATTTATGGTT
>NZ_JAHHPS010000600.1:0-1426 GCF_024606275.1 Endozoicomonas sp. SESOKO4
GTAAATACGCTGGCCCCGCACCACCTTGTGCACCGGCAGGTGGCCCTTGTGCAGTTCCTTCCGGACAAGCTCACTGATCAGTCGAAGACGGCTGCCGTCGTCCCCATCGACCAGTGGGCCGCCATCCAGCAGGCTGCTCAGGAAGGCAATGTAGGTTTGGGTGGCCCCGTCATAAAAACCGGTGCGAAGGATACGTCGACTGTCGTAGGAATCCACGACTCGCAGGGGAATCAGTCTTTTGTCAGTTGCTGCTACGGGGGGGGCGCTGAGCTGGCCATCCAGGGTCTCTGCCGCAATCACCCGGTGGTCCAGCTGACCGGATCGGCTGGCCGTCAACAGGTAATAATAAGGGGGCTCAAACACCAGCAATTGGGCGTCATCTTTGCCCGGCACTACCCTTGATACCTTGCTACCAAACACCGCGCCATGCTCTGTGGCGCTGAATTCACGGAATTGCCTGATGTCCCGGTTCAGGAACCTGCCGCTCTTGAAAAACACCTGACCTTTGACCTGGTCAAAAAAATAGTAGCCGATGGTCGGGTTTCCCCACACCGGCTGTAGCGGGTCACTGGGAGTGATGAGCTGGATTTCCGCGTTGTGATGAGTATCGAACCAGAGCTTCACCCGGTCTAACTTAGCCCAGTTTGCTTCGGCCAGTCCCAGCTTGTCAGGGAAGCAGGAATAGGGTGTATTGCGATACGCTTCGGCCTCTCGTTGACAGCGCTTACGGTGTCGCAACCAGGCTGGGTTCTGCATGACCTTCGGGGGCGGATTATTGTGCATGGGTGACGGATCATGGGCACTGTTCATCCTCCACGGGGTCTGTCTTGGCGGCTTCACGTAGTATGTGAGCCACTGCGCCGGTGCATTGGCCATGCAGCGGGCAAGGAACGAGGCGTCGCACCTTTTCAGCTCCAGCGGCAGAAACCGGCTGGCAGCGGGTTGAACGGCGATTATTTCGCGCAGCGTTGGCGCCCTTAACACCTTTTTGTTCAGGTCGCTGGTGTCGTATAACTGGTGAATCACTTTGAGATCCGGCGCCCTCCACTCAAACCGTGCGCTGGCATCCTGGACTATCACTCTGTACGAGGTGTCCGGTGTCGGGACAGGAAACTGGAAACGGGTCTCACCCAGCGTCACGGTCCAGGTTTGTTCGGTCTGGTTCAGCTGGGATGAACAACGCTGAACCCAGCTGCCGCCCCCGGCAATGCAGTTATAGGACCGCTGCCCATTGTAGTTCAGCACCCAGGTAGAGGCCGTCTTCCCCCGGGGGTGAACGCGGATGAAGTGGTCACCGTCAGATATCAGGAGATGGGTGTTGTTGGCCCCTTCACGGCTATACAGGTCGTACCTCAGCAGCTGGGAGAATTTGCCGATCTTGTGCAAGACGAAGATGTAATCTTTTTCATCGAGATCCACGCGAGTG
>NZ_JAHHPS010000601.1:0-2122 GCF_024606275.1 Endozoicomonas sp. SESOKO4
TGATCTTTCAATGAGATGACATCACATGACTGAGTTTGCCAAATTTCGTAATTCATTACTTCCTACCCCTTAACATTACTCCCAGATTTGAAAAGAAAAAAATCAGAGATCATTTCAAACACTTATTATCAGACTAGACAGGTGATAGCTTAAAAGATGAATGCTTCTATATTCTTTGGCGATAAAAAAACCAAATAAAGATAACACATACTAATCAAAAAGGCTTTTTGCCAACTTATCATCACTTTTATTTAAAAAAAATAAATAAAAAACCTTTCGACAATTATTTTATCTAATAAAAAAAACAATTAAAATCGTATTTAAAGATTACAATTTCGTATTAGTAAGTTGTTCTTAACTTCCTATAGTTAATCTCACAAGGAAATGAAAAGCTCTGTATCCAACATCTGATTGCTTACTAGCTTTTTTGAGTAGTTGCTTTCTACTTTTTAATCAATAGCCAACCACATTGAGTCCGTCGTTGTTAAACGTTTTATGGATGGCATAGAAAGAAGTCACAGAATATGGAAACCAGCACAGGCATTGATGCTGAGCAACGTTTATCTGCCAAATTGCTTAAAGCTGTTCTAATGTCAGCCTGTTTATTGGGTATTGCTATCAGCTGTGTTCAAATTTTCTTTGATGCCCGCCAGTCAAGCAACATCATTGATTCAGAAGCCTTGCAAATGCTGTCCATGATCAGGGAACCTTCCATTCAGGCTGCCAGTAGACTGGAGCCCACAATGGCCCGGGAGATTCTTTCCGGGTTAATGGAGCACCAGTCAGTCCACATTGCTGCCATCAAAATACCTGATAAACCTGAGCTTGCTGTGGTAAAGCGTGGCCTTTCCAACTCAGGGTATCGCCAGCTCTCGGACTACATATTTGAACCTATTCGAATTTACCGTATTCCTCTACAAAGGGAAATACCCTCTCATCAAAGCTACGGCGAACTCCTCCTGGCCATTGATACGGCTTACCACGGTCAGGAGTTCATCCAGCGCTCACTGATTGTCATGGTCAGCGGTATTTTCAGGGCCATTGCGATGGCATTGCTGCTCTACCTGATCTATACATTTATTCTTACCAAACCTCTGAATCGTTTGATCGTAAGCCTGTCACAGATTAACCCGGACGCTCCCGGCTCTCATAAATTACCTATGCCTAAAGGTCATCAAAACAATGAGCTGGGTCTCTGGGTCAGAACAGCGAATCAGCTACTGGAATCAATAGATCGAAACCTGAACCTGAGGCAGAAAGCCGAGGCTCAGATCATGAGACTGTCTCAGTACGACTATTTAACCCGTCTGCCAAACCGAAAAACCTTGCAGAAGCAGTTGCAGAGCCTGATTGATAAACTCTCAAGCTCTGATGGCAATATTGCCATTCTCTGTCTTGGTCTTGATGACTTCAAATCACTGAATGCCCAGCTTAACTTCAAAGCAGCAGAGCATACACTGGTCAAAATTGCAGATCGCCTGAGAAACCATATTGGTAATATTGGTAACAGAGGTTACATAGGCAGGCTTGGAGAAGACCAGTTTGCAATCATTCTATCTAAGATCACCCAACCTTACGAAGCAGCTGAAATGGCCCAAGCTCTTCTGAAACAGCTGGCTCTTCCCATTACAGTGAACGAAGAGAAGATAACCATCAGCGGAACTGTAGGCATCACCCTATTTCCTGACGACGGTCAGCAAGTTGATAATCTCTTGCAACAGGCTGAATTCGCCATGATCATGGCCAAATCCAGAAACCACAACGTCTAAGTAATACATGCAGTCCGTCAACGCTCTTTTTAAATGTCGTCGTATTGCCGCTATCGGTGGTGGCCATGGTCTTGGAAGGGTTATGGCCAGCCTCGGTTTTATGAAAGGTCGACTCGCTGGTATTGTTGCTACCACTGATGATGGTGGTTCCACTGGCCGACTCAGGGAAGCCAGTGGCTGTATCGCCTGGGGTGATTTGAGAAACTGCATCAATCAGCTTTGTTCAGATAGTCCCAACCTGGCACGTATTCTTTTTGAGTATCGTTTCAAAGAAGACAGTGGAGATCTTACTCATCATAACTTGGGCAACCTGATTCTCCTGGCTATGGATCAGATGTGTGTCCGTCCTATGG
>NZ_JAHHPS010000602.1:0-2714 GCF_024606275.1 Endozoicomonas sp. SESOKO4
TCCAAAGACATCAATCCGAAAGCTAAAACCCAGCTTGAGCGCAGTAGAGAAGTCTTCTTCTCCCCAGAGGGCATTATGTATATCACTCAGTTTTTTTTCGGTAACTTCATCGTCGGCAAGTTTTGCAAGAATCCTGTCAAGTCGTTTTCCTTTGTCATCACTTTCATTGACATTGATCCCGAGTATTTCTTCTACGGCTCTCAGTACATCTTGCGCGTCTTCTTCTGCCCGCTCTCTGGCTTCGCTGATGTATGTCTGAATGTCCCTTGAAATAGCCTGACGACGATAGTACTCATCATCCTCGCTATTGAGTTCCCTCATTTCCAGAGCTTCTTCGACGGCACTGTTTATCAAGTACTTCAGGTTTGAATCTGGGGTGGCCTGGTGTTCTGATGTCTTGTAGTACATCTTCCAATTCCGAAAGCGTGGTTATCGGATGGCCTGATACTGAGATGTGTTCCAGTTCTTTTTCGAAATCTGCAAGTCTGTAGAGCCTGAGCTGACGATGTTCTATCAGTTCCTGGCGGTCTTCTAATGTGCTGTCTTCATTCAGTTCAAGGCCAAGAACCGTCGCCATAGCTTCCTGCCTGAGTTTGACGAACGTTTCTTCCTTGGCGGCGTGAGTATTCAGTGTCTGAATTCTCTGAATCAGACGTTTTTGCTGGGTCTCAATATCTTCATTGTCATCAAAGTTCTGAATGTTTAAATGTTTGGCAATGCTTGCAAATCGAGCTTTGGTTGCAGCTATTTTTTCAGCGCCTGTTTTGATGCTCTGTTGCCGAAGGTAATCCTGGTCGACCTGATCTATCTGCTGCCTTAAGTGCTGCCGAATGAGGTCTTGACGGTATGCCATTTGCTCTTCGTCACCCGGAACCAGACCCAGCTGAACTTCAAGGTTAGCCAGTCTATTTCGTATTACCCCTTCGATGAGTTCTGTTTGTTGTTGCAGGTGCTGTTGCAGGTGCTGTTCAATGGACTGAAAGCGAGCTTCCAGATCGTTTTCATTGTTGGGAAAGATGTTGTACTGGCCTTCAACGGCCGCCAGTTTTTCTATTACAGCTTTTTTCCGGGACTTTCCCGATCTTTTGATTTTATGAATGTTCTTTCTGATGAGTCTGGCTTGTTCTTCAAATGGCTCGGTCACAACCCAGTTGCTAATACCAAGCCCTTCTGCCAGTTGAACGTAGTAATCGGTTATGGTCTTTTCTATAGGATCACGAACTTCTCGTCTCAGCGCTGGAGTTCGATCAAGTTCCTGCTGAAGTTCCTGTAGCCAGTTTTTCTGTTTTTTCAGCTTTTGTAAATGCTGAAGATGTTGCTCTCCGAGCTGTTCAATGACAATCAGTCTATTCCAGATTGCCTCATCGGTTAATTTTTCCTTCTGTTGCAGATGCCGTTGAATGGACTGAAAGCGGGCATCCAGATCGTTTTCATTGTCTGGAGCAATACCGAGCTGGACTTCAATAGCGGCGAGGTTTGTTTTTACAGCTTCTTCCTCAGGCTGTTTTGTTGCGGCAACGGCTCTGAAGATTTCATTAAGTTTCCCTGTGATGCGTCTGGCTTGCTCTTTTTGTGGCTGGGTGTCATCCCAGTTAACAATACCAAGCTCTTTTGCAAATTGAGCGTTGTAATGATTACTGGCTTCTTTTCTGGCATCACGAACTTGTTGTTCCAGCTCTGGAATTCGTTTGACTTCCCGCTGAAGTTTCCGTTCCTGGTTTTTCAGATCTTCCAGTTTGACACGAACCTCTGCAAGCTCACCCTCAATGTTCTGATAGTGTCGTTGCGTTGTCAGTTGTTCCTCATCATTGGGGTTGGCTTTATCCATTTCGAGATGGTAAAGCTTTTTGAGCTGGGCGAGTCGTACTTCTTTCGTCTGTAGCTCCTTTTGTCTGCTTTCCCTCTCAAGTATTTGCCTGGTCATGTCGGCAACGATTTTGCTGGCAAACTCTTCGTCGTAGTCAAAAGCATTGGCCGCCTCGCCGTTGACAATGGACATAAATTCTTTGAGAAAATGCTCGTTAGTCAGAAGATTTCTCAGTGCGGGTTTGAAGCCGAAATGTTTTGCGAGTTGAACCTGAATCCAGGGTGACGTGATAATCGACTCGGCAACTTTGATGTGTCTTATTGCAAGTTGAAATTCATCTGCCGCGTCCGGGGTGGCGCTACTCAATGCCTGCTGGAGAGATTCATAGTCTGCAAGCATCATCAGTTGATCTTCGTCAAGCTCAGCATTGGGATGAGCGGCCAGCTGATTGGCAAACTGATCCAACAGCTCCATCTGCCTGCTGCGAATGACGTACTGGTAGCTTTTGACCTTATATTTGTTAACTCGTGTTGCTGCTGCGGGGGTGCGGTTGTTAAGCCAGGCTTTTACCCAGAGTTTATAGAGGTTTTCTACGAAAGCGATGTCATGCGGATTCTGCTTCTGACCATGGAAAACAATAACCTCCCCCGGAGCTTCTGATACTTCCAGCTTTGGATAACCCGGAGGCACAGGGTAGACCTCTGTATCATCCTCGGCGTGTACAACATAGCCAACGGGTTTGCTGTATGCCAACAGGTCATTAAGAGCCTGCTGTTGTAAATCCTCTCCCAGGACATGAACCTGGATGTAAGCCGAGGCAGCGGCTGTCAGGAGAACCTCATCATTGACAAAGAGCGATTGACAGCCGCTTCTTCGCCTGGTGTGGAAATCACTTTTCACGGTAATA
>NZ_JAHHPS010000603.1:0-1465 GCF_024606275.1 Endozoicomonas sp. SESOKO4
GGATGATGGTCGGAATTGACAAACGCCGTGACAGGGAGAGACGAAACAATCCAGACCCAAAGTGTGTAAATGTTGCTGTGAGCCTCCGTTACCATCGGCAGAGTCAGAGTCAAGGAAGCTGTTGAAAGAGCCTGCAGGGCGGGCGGTGGCTTCCTGAGCTTGCTGTCCCGATGACTCTGATGGCGGAAGTTGTGGCTGGTCATTGCCAGAGCCAGACATCGTAATGATGGCCGCCAGCGGGTGAGCCTGACACCGCTCTTTTTGTGCAATCGGATTAAACGACGATGATTTTATATTCCAATAACTCTTTAAAAGCCAGGCGATAGCGACAACCTCTTCTACAGGTAGCCGTGAATAAGAGGTGAAACTTAGTGGGGTGTTTTTGCTGGTCAGGATCAGTTCGTAACCCACCAGCAGATAATTGGCGTAAAGCCATGGCCACGAAATGGATTCAATGATGGTCGTTTTTTGCGTGCAGCCGTCTGGTCTGACTTGTTTCTTATCAGCCGGTAAATATGATCCTTCATAACCCTTGGTGTAGGCAATGTCTGACATGGTGCCCGACATTGTATGCTGGTCAGGGGTTATAGAAACGTTCCGGTTTGGAAAACCTGTGTTCTGTTCAAACAAGACAACAAAGCGCCACGTCAACGGTTGAGCCTGACAGACGACGGACAATGTCATTATTGACAGTGGTGCTGCGAAGAGTGAGTGTTTAATCATTCTACCCTGGCATTCTGGTGTAAAGAGGGGAAGGATAGATCAAGAGCATAACTCAAGTTATGCAGTGAACCGTTCCTTTGACTGCCCCAGCTCTGCCCCTGCCCCGGTCAGGGCTCTCACGCAGTCGTTATTGCCCTTCCGTGCTGCGATTGAAAGCCGGGGTGGCGTCATTCGAAGTCCGGAAGACGTGGAGATCCGCCCCGGCGTTGATCAGGACTTTTACGCAGTCGATTTTGCCCTTTCGGACTGCGATGCACAACGGTGTGGTGCCATTCGACAAGGCAGCGTTGAGATTCGCCCCGGCGTTGATCAGTACTTCCACAGAGTCGGTATTGCCCTTCAGGGCTGCGACGTACAGCGGTGTGACACCATGAAGATAGGCAGCGTTGACATCTGCCCCTGCTTCGATCAGGGCTTTCACAATATCGGTATGACCGTTCTGGACTGCAATATACAGAGAGGTAACGCCACCCGTGGTCCGGGCGTTGAAATCCGCCCCGGCTTCGATCAGGAGTTTCACGATGTCGGTATGGCCGTTCTGGGCTGCAAGATACAACGAGGTGACGCCACTCGCACTCCGGGCGTCGGGATCTGCCTTGGCTTCGATCAGGAGTTTCACGATGTCGGTATGGCCCTTCCGGACTGCGATGAGCAGCGGGGTGACGCCACTCGCATTCCGGGCGTTGGGATCTGCCTTGGCTTCGATCAGGAGTTTCACGATGTCGGTATGGCCGTTCTGGGC
>NZ_JAHHPS010000604.1:0-1230 GCF_024606275.1 Endozoicomonas sp. SESOKO4
TCTGGATTGTTTCGTCTCTCCCTGTCACGGCGTTTGTCAATTCCGACCATCATCCAATAGCAGTGGGCCCACTGATTGGCCGATGAATTCCGCAGAACATTCGACAGGCCAGACTGAAGCAACGCTCGAACAAAGCTCATGCCCACATTTAAACAATGGACACTGCACAGAGTGCGCAGGTCATATGACTGACACAGATGCACTACCCATGGAGAGCATTGCTGGCCCCGCTGTCCCCATGCACACTGACGTAACAATGGAGTCCGATCCCTGTCCTATTTGTCTGGTTCACTTCCATGGTCGTGATGCAATGCCTGTGGTACTCAAAACCCAATGTTGTGGCCACCGCTTCGACCTGGACTGTATTTCCAGGTGTTTTGTTGATCAGCCCATCGGCTCTCGCCAGTGTGTAATGTGCAGGCAAGACCCGCTGCCCATGGTAAATGAGAACACCGGTGAGTCTCACCCGGATACATTTTTCCCCGACGAGGCGTTTTATATTGCCTGTTTTGATGGGGATTTGGATCAGGTGGAAAGGTCACTAGCAGAGGAAGTCCATGTCGATACCGTTATGGATGATGATTTCACTGCCTTGATGCTGGTATCCATACTGGGACACAGGGACGTCGCCGAGCGCCTGATCAACGCCGGGGCGAATCTCAACGCCCGGACTACGGATGGCGACACCCCGCTTTTCATCGCAGCCTCGATGGGCAATACCGACTGCGTGAAACTGCTGATCGACGCCGGGGCAGATCTCAACGCTACCTGTCATAGTTCTATTTTTGGTGGCGCCACCCCGCTGTTCATCGCAGCCCTGAGGGGCCATACCGACACCGTAAAACTCCTGATCAATGCCGGGGCTGATCTCAACGCCTCCCGAACTTCGGATGGCGCTACCCCGCTGTTAATCGCGACCCTGAAGGACAATAACGACTGCGTGAAAGCTCTGACCGAGGCCGGGGCAAGGTAGGTAACAGAGGCAAGGCAGGGAACAAAAGAGAGTCTTTATCTTATCCGGAAAATACGTCTTTCAGATGTCAGGGCGATCTGCAAGAAACGCTGGAAAGTCGAGACTCTGGCAGGGCTGAAAGCGCGATTGAGAGAACGGTTCACTGCGTAACTTGCGTTATTTTCCTGATCTATCCTTCCTCTCTGTTCATCAGAATGAAAAGGTAGAATGATTAAGCACTCACTCTTTGCGGCACCACTGTTACTCATGACATTGCC
>NZ_JAHHPS010000053.1:0-16504 GCF_024606275.1 Endozoicomonas sp. SESOKO4
ATGCATATCACATGGGAACACAACAGCTTGCCTACACCGAAGAGCACAGCTTCCCAGACACCTTTTCTCATCATGTTATTTATAAAGAGGCTGATGGCCAAGTTTTCGCCCGCAAAACCATCGACTACAGCGATAGCTACATTGCGCCTGATATCATTCAGGAAAATCAGCGCAATGGTGAACTGATTAAAACTGAGTTTATCGGCGATGCATACAAAGTTTCTTACAAAGCTGGCTTCGGGGAAGGCACTGAACAATCAGACATCACCTTATCTCCTGACTTGGTGATCGATGCCGGCTTCGATCATTATATTCGTTCAAGTTGGGACTCTCTCATTACGGAAAAAGAAACAGTCATTCAATACCTGATACCAAGCCACCAAAGAAAAATCGATCTCCGTATAAAACCAGTTAAATGCAAGAAAGATCTGAAAGATACACATATTTGCTTTAATATTGCTGCAGACAGCTGGTTGTATCGCATGCTCTCTTCTCCGCTTATGCTCAGCTATGACAAGCAAAGTCAAAAGCTGAAGACGTTCTCTGGCCGTTCTAATATCAGCGATAAAAATGGTGATTATCTGGACGTCACTATTCGCTATCATTTCCATACACCTGTCAACAATCGAGAGCTTAGCTATGTTGCGAATTAGCACCCTTCTAATGATCCTGTTGTTATTTGGCTGCAGCTCCGTCGATATCAGCCAATATCAAAATAACAAACCCAGTCTTTCATTACCGGTTTTTTTCAATGGCCCTTTGACAGCTCATGGGATACTGAAGAATCGAAGCGGCGAGGTAATACGCTACTTTAATGTCACAATGACAGGGAGCTGGGACGAACAAGGCATTGGTACCCTGGATGAGGATTTTATTTTTGACGACGGAGAAAAACAAAAACGTATCTGGACATTCGCGCCGGATGGCAAAGGCAGTTACCTGGCCAGTGCTGGAGATGTTAAAGAAGCAGTGCCTGTGAAAACATCCGGGAATGCTTTCTTTATGGAGTATGTGCTGAATATCCTCTATAATGGCAAGCCTCTCGAAGTGTCGATAGACGACAAAATGTATCTGGTCAGCGATAAAGTCATCATCAATGAATCCATTATGACCAAGTTTGGTATCGACGTGGGCTATATCACTCTGACTATCATCAAAGCCGGGAATGATACCGGCAGCTGAACATAGCTCCCGTTTTGGTATTCCATCTGTAAAATAGTTTTATCCATTTTATGACCTGTTCATGCAAGGTATTCCCGGGAGTCTGACGGTAGCGCTCAGTCATCCAGCAATAAGTTGTTTATCCTGAGAGATTGAACTCACAGAGAAGCCAGGACTCCTTTGGCCAATAGCTTTACAATCAATGCGTTCAGCGTAACCAATGGATTGACACCAAAAGTAACGCCAAGGTTAGGCTCATTATCCCGTGTAACAAAACCAACGCCGGGGACCAGTTCACGAGGTTGCAGTGTAGTGAAATCAACAATATTGGTCGTTTCTGAACAACCTGGGTATGTCGATTTCGGTATAATGTTTTGCATTATATCGTTAACGAATTTGCCTTTTCCACACCAGTAGACAACCTCTCTAACAGCCTGCGACAGTAGTTCATCTTCATTCATGGCCTGACCCACGCATTCTTCTGTGAATTGGGGAAACGCCTTTTGAAACAGAGTAGCCAAAATTACTTTTATTTTACGCTCATGATTGAGTATTGACTCCCTACTGTCAGAGTTGAACTGTTTTTGAAAACACAGAGCATATTGCAATACCAGCCCCTGGGCATTTTTTGCCAATTCTGAAAATGCCACCTTGGCTCGATCCTCTGATTGTTCAAAATCAAGAAACTTCTGACATCTGCTGGAGAAAAAATAATCTTCACCCAGTTCATTTATAGTTTTCGTGTCACCGGTGTCTCGCATGCCTACGGGCCCCACATTGGGATATTGTGAAGCTTTTTTCCACTGCAACATTCTCCCCTCGGATGCGGCATCCACATAAGACGAAAGGACATGATGCTTTCGCCGGGTCACTGAATCATGGTCAGCTGCCATTACCGCCGGAGCATATAATCCGTAATTGAATAAAACACCACAATCATGGGCATACTTATAGAGCCCCTCGAGAATCTGATCTGAGTTTGTCACTGGATCAAGAACGTAAGGGTATAAATGATAAGGCGCATCTTTTGTTGATTTCAGATGAAGGCAATAACCTGTCTTTCCATCAATGTAGCGACACTTCTCCTCCAGTTTGGCCTTTTTGGTGGGCGGTATTAATGTCACCAGATCAGTCCGCACATCATTCCAGTGATATCTGCCGACCACTTCGGGAATCGAGCTTTTCAAGCCATGCTGGTCGGCTATGGCTGCCATCAGGGTGATTTTATTACCCTCTCTTGCCAGCTCTTCCGGTTTTTCTGTATCGCTGAGAAATTTCAGATAATCCCAGCCGCCATCCGTGCGTTGAATGGCCAGCGTACGCCCGTAAACCTCGACAGACTCGCCTGTAAATAATTCTATCGACGGAGGTGCTGTCCACTGCTGCGGATTACTCAGCTTTTTCCAATCATTATCAAACTGATTTTCCTGTGGCTGATAATCTTTATCCAGTGATAACAGCAACTGCCAAATGTTTGGGCTTCCCATAGTATTGAGGGGATACACAGATCTACAAAACAAGACTTCCCGCTGTTTTGCACAATCAGGATTATTTAACCAGTTATTTAGCACATGAATTCGATGGCTTGGAGGGGCAAGACGTAGAAATGATTCAATGATGTCAAAATGTAAGTTAGTGACAAGATGGCTATATTCTACCAGTTCATTATATAACGCTGATGAAGTTGTCGAAGCCTCATAACCCGGATCCGGCCACAAGTCCGGCCGATAACTTTTTAGTCTGAGTGAAAAGGTTGCCTCTTGCTCACGGTATTCCGATCCCGCTCGAACCCATGACAGGCCCTCCATCAAAAGCCAGTCCATGAATTTCATGAAATCATAAGGACGGGTGAGGCCATTGCAGCATCCAACCTGGCTGATCAGGGTGTTCCATGTCTCACAGTACCGGTCATCTTCCTTTAAAAGACCTGATCTGTTTGACAAACCGGTATCATTCATTGCCGAAAAAATTTTTGCTGCCCACAAGCTTACATCTCCCAGAACTAATTTATTTATATAATTCGGCCCTGACCAATATTTCGATTCATCCCCTTCCTCCAGACAAATAGGCATTTGCTCAATAACAAGCTGGATAAACGACATTGCTTTTTTATCTAGCCGAAAGCATTCCTGATCCAACTGCTGTCCGAATTTATCGGGCAAGGTCCATAAAAACGGAGCGACTCGATTCACTGTATTGACAAACAATCGTTCATTAGTCAGACCAGCCTCTTTAGCCATAAGAAAAGGAGAATTTTCAAGATTAACCGATGCCTCTATAAACGCCTGTCTGGTGACAGTAATACCTATTTCAGTCAATAATTCAGCACATTGGTGCAGTCCTCCCAAAATAGCAATCATTGCAATCACTTGCTGTTCATCCTGACAAAATGAACCCATAATTTTACGGACTTGCTCCTGTGCTTCTTTTTGTGATTGTTGTGCAATAGCTTCAAGAACAAATACCAGTACTATGCTTCGATGGTATTTACTAATCCTGTAAAGCATAGCAATGCGGTGGTATTCGAAACTATGAGTTATAAGGTCTCTTATCATGTCACGGGCATTACATTTACAACGAAGGTAATTAAAAAAAAACATTAACCTTCTATATGAAGCTGCTGGTATTGATTGTGCTATTGCCTCCTGAAATAATTCATCATGACCGTATATGGAATTTAAAACTGCCTCGGAAAGAACGTCAAAGCGAGGATCAGCATCAGCAAAAATAGCCTTGACGAATAACAGGTCCGGAAAACCTGTTTTGCAGTTACCGACCAACTTTTCCATCGTATCAAAAGGGAGGTATACGGTAGACTCAGGATTAAGATCCACCCAGCCATTTTTTTGTTCGATGGGGAACCCTTGTTCAATAATGTAGGTGAGTACTTTCAGATTATTTTTTTCGACTCCCGCCCAAATAGCGATCTCCCGTGCTGTTTCTTGAATATCATTCGTTATTTTTTTTACTGATTCAGAACCATTTAAAATTTTAAAATCATTCTCAATGTAGGTGTCAGTAATAGTAACAGTAAGATTACCAGTATCAATGTATTCCTTAATCTCTCTTTTCAACTCATTGACTTTATCCATTGTACTGACATTGACATGTAATTTATCAAACTGTCGAGCAAGTTTTTCTAATGCTTCTTCGACACGTGGTTTTACAGCCTGTTTTGAAGTCAGTAATTCCAGTAACTTCGGCTGCCCTACCTGGCCAAAACTGAGGGCTACTTTCTGATTATCTTCAGCTCCTGCTTCTCTTCCGATGGTTTTCGGGCTGTAAGCTCTGGAATGACTGACTGTGCAGCCGCTAAGTGAAAACAAGCCGTCAGGGCCTGAGGATCTGCTTTCAGATACTCCAGCGTTGTCAGATACATAATTGGCAGGATTGAAAAGCCCCTCTTTGTCTTCAGTGGGCCGTACCGTCAGCCATTTATAATTCCCTGTCGCTCTACAATCACTGGCTTCGGAAGTTAAGCCTGATCCGGTTATGGTATCAGTATTTTTGCCTGTTACATCCATATTTTCTTACCCTTATCAAAATGTCCTTGACAACCTTTGACAATGAGAAGGAAAAAAAATTCCAATTCCCGGGCAGCACCTGGCAGCTAAACGAAGTTCCTGGTTGAGTGTTCCATTTATGAAACCGTTTTATCCGCTTCATTGTCTGTTCACGCAAGGCATTCAGAGCTAGTATGGGTCGACTGATTTGAGGATAGAGAGCATGAGCGAACAAGTTCAATACATTCCCCCGGCGGTTTGGACATGGGACGATGAATCCGGTGGCCAGTTTGCCAATATCAATCGTCCGGTATCAGGTAAGACACATGATCAGGAACTGCCTGGGGGAAAGCACCCGTTCCAGCTGTATTCGTTGGCTACTCCCAATGGAGTCAAAGTCACCATCATGCTGGAAGAGCTGTTAGAGAAAAACATTGATCAAGCCGAATATGATGCCTATCCCATCAAGATCATGGAAGGAGACCAATTCAGTAGCGGGTTTGTCGATATCAACCCTAATTCCAAGATTCCGGCATTGATCGATAACAGTGGCGAGACGCCGGTTCGTGTTTTTGAATCCGGTGCCATTCTGGTTCACCTTGCGGAAAAATTTGGCGAGTTTTTGCCGCAAAATGAAGGCCGTCCAGAAGTCATGTCCTGGTTATTCTGGCAAATGGGTAGTGCGCCCTTTTTAGGTGGGGGCTTTGGTCATTTTTATGCCTATGCACCTGAGAAGTTTGAATACCCGATTAATCGTTACACCATGGAAGTGAAACGCCAGTTGGATGTATTGGATAAGCAATTAGCGAACAATGCCTATATAGCAGGCACTGAATACTCCATCGCTGATATCGCGATTTGGCCCTGGTACGGTGCTTTGGTCTTGGGTCAGCTATACAACGCTGCAGAGTTTTTAAGTGTGGACTCTTATAAGAACGTTAAACGCTGGGCAGAACAGATTGCCTCTCGCCCGGCAGTAAAACGTGGCAGGATGGTCAATAGAACCTGGGGAGAACCCGAGGAACAATTGCCGGAGCGTCATGATAAGTCTGACTTCAAATTATTGAGAGCTGTTTAAGCATTAAGAAATTCAGCAAATTTATAGCTATCCTTTGTTTTCTCTTTAGAGTGGGAATGAGCCCTCAAAGCATAATTTCCACCTTAAAAGAACGATCCCAGGCCAAAATATGTTATAACGCTTTCCTATGAACACCATCAACATCCAATACTACAAGTCACCCGTTGGTGAGCTGATGCTGGGTACCTTTGACCAGCAGCTGTGCCTGTGTGACTGGCGCTATCGAAAGAAAAGATTGCGGATTGATGCTCGCGTCAAAAATGGGCTCAAAGCTGAGTATGTCGAGAAAGACGACGAAGTTATAGAGTATACCCGTCAGCAGTTGGAGGAGTATTTTCGTAAAGAGCGGAATACCTTTTCAGTGCCGCTGCTCCTGGTAGGTACCGCTTTCCAAAAGCAGGTTTGGCAAGCTCTTCAGGATATTCCCTATGGAGTGACCACCACCTATGCCGGACTGGCAGAATCCATAGGCAACAGAAATGCCCTGAGAGCCGTCGCCAATGCCAATGGTGCCAACGGCATTTCAATACTGATTCCCTGCCACCGGGTTATTGCCAGCAATGGTGAGCTACAGGGCTATGCCGGTGGTAAACCGGCTAAAGAAAAGCTACTTAATCTGGAAGGTGGCCTCCCTAATCAACAGGGTTCGCTGTTTGATTAACTGGCAGGATGCATAAAACACCTCCGACTCACCATAATAATATCATCAATATAACTCGAGTCCGATCATCTCATAGCTGCCCATAAAGACAGAAACTGATAAACTGCGCGGCCTGTTACAGGAGTTTTTATGTCAGGCACATCTCAAAAGAAGCAGACTCAACCCGCACCCGTCTGGCGGCGACTGGCTGCCATGATCTACGACAGTTTTCTGGTTTTGGCCATTATGTTTCTGGTGGGTTTTATCAACCTGGGTATTCAGATGAAGGTGTATGGGGCTAAAGAACTCAAGGCCATGACAGAGAGCGGGCAATCCATCGGCGGACCTATCTTTTATGCTGCACTTTTTCTGAGCATTTTTAGCTTCTTTGCCTTTTTCTGGTCCCGTCGAGGCCAGACTCTGGGTATGCAGGCGTGGAACATTCAAATTGTCGATCGGGAAGGGGGTTATATTTCCATCGGTCAATGCCTGATTCGAACACTGACCGCTATTCCTGCCCTTATGCTCTGTGGGCTGGGTGTCTTCTGGTGCCTGTGGGATCGAGAACATCTCAGCTGGCAAGATCGGTTGTCCCGGTCCAGAACACTGTACATTCCTAAACAAAAGTCCTGACCAGACAGATAGCAGGCAGCCAATGCCAGAAAGTGACTGCCCTCGTCTAACCTCATCTCCATTAGCCTTTGCCCTAAAAAAACAACCCAATAGCTTACGAAATAACGTAACACTTAGTCATCAGGCAGCTCTGTATAGCAGTAAAGACCCTATAGCAACACAGATCAAAACCGGCAGCAAAACAGACAACACTGGCGGGAAACCAAACACCAGGCTGGAAGGCCCCAGCAGGCTCTGCACAATCATGAATATAACCCCGGTAATCACCCCCGAAAAGATTCTCAGCCCCATACTGACCGAGCGCAAGGGGCCGAAAACAAAAGAGATTCCTACCAGTACCAGGGAAAAAACAGACAACGGTTGCAGTGCTTTTGTCCAGAACGCCAGCGCATATTCACCCGTATCCAGCCCCTGCTCTTCCAGATAACGGGTATAAGTATTCAGGCCGGATATAGACAAGCCATCCGGCTCAACCACCACCACTTTCAAGAGCGTTGTTGTCAGGTTGGTATCCCAGGGCTCTGTATTCACTTTTTCTGAGACCACTTTATCGCCTTGCATACGACTGAGGGTGACATCCTCAAGCAGCCAGTGATCCTGCTGATAGATCGCCCTTCTGGCAAACGAGCTTTCCTTGAGTTTCATATCATCATCAAAGACATATCGACTCACACCGTAGAGCACGCCATTAGGCTCGACCGCGTTAAAATACATAAATTCATTGCCTTCACGGTGCCAGACCCCTGCACCGGAATATTCGCCATTGTGAGATCGGGCGATATTCTTCCGGGTTTCGGCAATCTGTTCTGTGGTGGGTGCCACGTACTCACCCAACACAATACCTATGCAAATCAACACCAAAGCAGGCTTCATCACTGACCAGACCATCCGCCACAACGAAACACCTGCCGCTCTCATGACCACCAGTTCACTGTTTGAGGCCATGTTGCCCAGACCAGCAAGACAGCCAATCAAGGCAGACACCGGGATAAATTCGTAAATCTTCTTGGGGATGAGGAGCAAAATATAGACGACCACATCCGCTATCTGATAATTAGCACGAACATTATCCAGCTCCCCCAGAAAAGCGAACATGGATTCCAGCACCACCAGAATCAAAAGCACCACGACCATGGAAGCCATTACGTTCCATGCGATATAACGGTCCAGCTTACGCATGAGTAACTTTCCTTCTGGCAATCATAGCCTGCAAAGGCTCCTGAAAATAAAAGATCAATCCAAGCAGCAGGTAAATCCCATGCACCCACCAGACACCCATTTGTGGGGAAAGACGCCCATCATCAACCATTCCACGACTCAAAATCAGCAACGCCAGATATAGCAGATAGAGCAATACACCGGGCAGGAGTTTCACGAAACGACCCTGCCTGGGATTCACTTTTGAGAGCGGGACGGCCAGCAACACAATAATCGGGATCAATAATGGCAGTGACATTCGCCACTGCAACTCCGCTATATAGGTGGAATTATCCGAGCCTAGCAATGTCGAGGTGGGTAGAGCCTGCTCTTTACTGATCTCTTCAGCGACCGCACTCTCTTCCATTCGGATGCCATAGGTTTCATACCGGGTCACCCTGACTTTCTTGCCGCCGGGCGTCAGATCGTAACGATAGCCATCACTCAGGATCAGATATCGCTGTCCGGCCTCCTCCGTGGTAGATATACGACCACGCTCTGCCAACACCAGGGACATCCCTGTACTGTCACGATCGGCTGACTGGTGAGCAATAAACACCTTGTCCATCTGCTGATTGTCATCTGTCAGCGACTCGGTGTAAGTGACCCGGTTAGCTCCCTCAAACTTTTGAAACCGACCCGGCACCAGTGTGTCGAACTCAGTCATGGAATCCTGCTGATGAAGAATGGTTTCGACCTGCTTTATCCCCCAGGGAGCGACAAGAATACTCAGAAGAGCCACCACTATCATGACACCCAGGGCGGGAATCATGGTCATGCGCAGCAACTGTCCCTGACTGACACCACAAGCCCCCATAACTGTCATTTCATTTTCTGCGTAGAGCCTGCCATAAGCCATGATAATGCCCAGAAACAACCCCATGGGAATAATCATCACCAGGAACTCGGGCATTCTGTAACCCATGATGGCAAAAAGGATGTCGGCGTTCAGCGAGCCATTGGCAGCCTGTGCAAGATAGTTCACAAAACGGCCACTCATGATAATCAGGAGCACAACACCGGTAACGGCCAATGTGACCTTGAGCATTTCTTTGGCCAGGTATCGAAAAAGGATCGAAGGCATGATCTTGAGTTACTGTTTCCGCCGGTTCATTGAAAGTAAAACTCACTTACCTGAGAGATACGGTAAGTACTACGGTTCCAGATGAGAGAGCAGTCCTGGCTACTTGTCGACCATCAAAACACGTTTTTTCTGCCCGGAAAGACAGTTGTCGACACATTGATACAATAAACGGACTAAAATCTATCTCTGAAAGCCTTGCGGGAATTCACTTCTTGTGCAAGCTCTGTTCAAATACCCGACCTGACAATTATCCAACAAACCTGTTCGAGTTTATAGCCCGGATGAAAGAAGTCTCATCATTTACATTCCTTTTGCAAAAAAAGGGTGTAGCCGCAAGAGTCACACAGGGCTAACTCAGGTGTCTGTCGGTGCCATCGAAATCGTAACTCTTGGCTGCCAGCGTCAAAGGCACAATCAGGAGTATTTATCAGGGATTTGTCAGAAAGATTAACAGGAGATCGGGGGCATCCCCGTGAGTTATAACTGGACAAGTGTCCTATGGGAGCAACCATGCAATTTATCGTAAAAAGCGGAGCGGTAGAGAAGCAGAAAACTGCCTGCCTGGTTCTGGGTGTGCAGAAGAAAAAGCTTACCGCCTCAGCATCAGCCGTAAACGAGGCCAGCAAGGGTGCCATCGACAACATTGTCAAACGTGGCGACCTCAAGTACAAGGCAGGTCAGACCCTGTTGCTCCAGCACGTTCCGGAAATCCCCTCTGAGCGAATTTTGCTCTGTGCGACCGGCGAAGGAAAAGCACCCCTGAAAGAAAGTGAGTTCATCAAGCTCGCCCAAGCCGTTGCCTCTGAACTGAAGACGGCCTCTGCCAAAGACGCACTGGTGTCTCTGGAAGATATCGATGTAGATGGCAAGGACCACAGCTGGAAAGTTCGCCAGCTGGTAGAAGCCGTTGTCTATGCATTCTACCGGTTCGACGAGTTCAAGAGCAAAAGTGCCGATGCACTGACATTGAAGAAGGTCACGTTTCTGGCTGAGCGCAAACAGGCAAAAGCTCTGAATCAGGCTATTGCTGAAGGCCAGGCCATTGGTGAAGGCCGTAACCTGGCTCGAACTCTGGGCAACCTGCCTGGCAACGTCTGCCACCCGACTTATCTGGCAGACCAGGCCAAAGCTTTGGCGAAATCCCATGCCAGGATGACCGCCAAGATTCTGGGCGAAAAACAGATGTCTGATCTGGGTATGAACTCTCTGCTTTCCGTAGGCCAGGGCTCCGATCAGGAATCCAAGTTGATCCTGATGGACTACAAAGGCGGCAAACGTGGCGAGAAACCAATAGTCCTGCTGGGTAAAGGCATCACCTTTGATACTGGTGGTATTTCCCTGAAGCCAGGGGCCGCCATGGACGAAATGAAATTCGACATGTGTGGTGCAGCCAGTATTTTTGGCGCCATGCAGACCATTCTGGCACTGAACCTGCCCATCAATATCGTGGGCATGGTCGCCGCCGCCGAGAATATGCCCAGTGGCAACGCTACCCGTCCGGGCGACATCGTAACCTCAATGTCGGGTCAGACCATTGAGATCCTTAATACCGACGCCGAAGGCCGCCTGGTACTCTGCGACGCTCTGACCTACGCTGAGCGTTACAAGCCCAAAGCTGTGATCGATGTTGCCACACTTACAGGTGCCTGCGTCATTGCCCTGGGTCACCACACCACCGGTCTTCTGAGTAACAATGATGAGCTGGCTGAAGCACTGCTGAAAGCCTCCAAAGACGCTTCTGACCAAGCCTGGCAGCTGCCAATGGGTGAAGAGTACCAGGCTCAGCTGGATTCCAACTTTGCCGATATGGCCAACATCGGTGGCCGTTCGGCTGGCACCATCACAGCCGCCTGTTTCCTGGCGCGCTTTACAGAAAGCTACCCATGGGCTCACCTGGACATCGCCGGTACGGCATGGACTTCCGGTAAAGCCAAAGGCGCTACCGGTCGCCCCGTCCCCATGCTGATTCAATATCTGCTTAACCAGCTTTAATACTCTTTGGGGTTGCGGATCGATGGAGACTCACAACCCCGCTTTCGGAAAAGCTTCAACGCAGCTTTCAATATCCGACTCACGACGGATAGAAGTCAGCGACCTTTCAACCAGCATCATTTCCCATTACACTCAACCTCATGTCCCGAGTAACCTTCTATTTGCTGCAACAGCAGTCAGCACAAGCCGTTAAAAAATTCGCCTGTCGGTTGACCGACAGAGCGTGGCGTAATGGTATGGCTGTTCATATTCATACGGATAATGACATCCAGTGCGAAACTCTCGACCGACTGCTTTGGGAGTGGCGTGAAGATAGTTTCCTGCCGCACCAGATCATCAACAGCAAAGCCACGGGGGCGCCGATCACCCTGGGATATAAACCACCGAAATCGATGGACGACAACACCCTGCTGATCAATCTGTCCAATCAAATTCCGGCCTTTTACAAAAACTTTGTCCGAACTTGCGAAATTGTTGATCAGAGTCCGGGTCCGGTTGAGGTTCTCCGTGAAAAGTTCAGGGCTTACGTTGCAGACGGCATCCAGCCAGAAACCCACCAAATACAGGGTTAAAGCCATTAGCGGGTAAAGCACATGAGCCAGAAAAAGACGGAAGGTCTGCTGGATGAACAGGAAAGACTGAAAACCCTCTTAAAGGATGAGATAGATCGTAATGATCATCTCAATCAACACATCCCTGTTCTCACCGACCTTGCTGACCAGGAAGAAACCAGACAGACTGTCACAATTCTGGATGTCACAGAGAATTATCAACAGACTGAACCGCAGGAACCGCCTACTCTGAAACCTCCGCTTAACCGCGGCGTCAAACAATCAGAACTGAAAACCCGGCTACGCAAACAGGCCCGACTGCTCATCCGGGAAATCATTGATGAAGAGCTGGTCAGGGTCGAAGCTCAGCTGAACCGCGAGCTAAACAACTACCTGGATCATCTTCTGGACCAGATGCCCGAAAATCTGTCGGATTAACACTGCCCTGCCTGTTCCGTGTATACTGCGCGGTTTAGATCAGAACCTGTCAGAACCCTGTAGTTATGGAAAAAACGTTTAACCCTCACGCGATTGAGCGCAGCTGGTATCAGACCTGGGAAGAAAAAGGCTACTTTGCCCCCTCCGGCAAGGGCTCTCCCTACTCCATCATGATTCCACCGCCCAATGTCACCGGCAGTCTGCATATGGGTCATGCTTTTCAGGACTCTATTATGGACGCCCTGATTCGTTACCAGCGCATGAAAGGCAGTAATACCCTGTGGCAGGTGGGTACTGACCATGCCGGTATTGCTACACAGATGGTGGTAGAGCGTAAAGTGCAGGCTGAAGAAGGCAAGACACGTCACGATTTCGGCCGTGCAGCCTTTACCGACAAGATCTGGGAATGGAAAGAAAAGTCCGGTGATAACATCACCCGTCAGCTGCGTCGTCTCGGAGCCTCTGTTGACTGGGACAATGAACGCTTCACCATGGACAAAGGCTTCTACAAAGCTGTTCAGGAAGTATTCGTTCGCCTATACAAAGACAATCTGATCTATCGTGGCAAACGCCTGGTCAACTGGGACCCCAAACTTCATACCGCCATCTCTGATCTGGAAGTGCTGAACAAGGATGTCAGGGGTCACATGTGGCACTTGCGTTACCCTCTGGCTGATGGCGAAAAAACCGCAGAAGGCAAAGACTACATTGTGGTCGCCACAACCCGTCCGGAAACCATGCTGGGGGACACAGGTGTTGCCGTTAATCCCGAAGACGAACGCTACAAGAGCCTGATCGGAAAAGACATTATTCTGCCACTGGTCAACCGTCGTATTCCTGTCGTTGCCGATGAACATGCTGACATAGAAAAAGGCACAGGTTGTGTAAAAATCACTCCAGCTCATGACTTCAACGATAACGAAGTGGGTAAGCGTTGCGGTCTGCCCATGATCAATGTCATGACTCTGGAAGGGCATATCAGTGAACGGGGTGAAGTCTTTAACATTGATGGTTCCAACAATCACGACATTGACGCCCCCATCCCTGAGAAATACCGTGGCATGGAGCGTTTTGCCGCACGTAGAGCCATCATCGCTGACTTTGAAGCAGCCGGGCTACTGGAAGAGATCAAGGATCACGAACTGATGGTGCCATACGGCGACCGTTCAGACGTTGTCATCGAACCTCTGCTAACGGATCAGTGGTTTGTCCGTGCCGAGCCGCTGGCAAAACCTGCCATTGAAGCGGTTAAAGATGGCCGCATTCAGTTTGTCCCCAAACAGTACGAAAACATGTACTTTTCCTGGATGCAGGATATCCAGGACTGGTGTATCTCCCGCCAACTCTGGTGGGGCCACCGCATTCCAGCCTGGTATGATGAAAAAGGGAATGTTTATGTAGGTCGCAGTGAAGAAGACGTACGACAGGAAAACAACATTCCGGCCGGAGTCAGCCTGAGACAGGACGACGACGTGCTGGATACCTGGTTCTCTGCTGCACTCTGGACTTTTGGCACCCTGGGCTGGCCTGAAAACACAGAGCGTCTGAAAACCTTCCACCCCACAGATGTTCTGGTTTCCGGCTTTGACATCATTTTCTTCTGGGTTGCCCGGATGATCATGATGACCATGCATTTTGTCAAAGATGAAGACGGCAACCCTCAGGTACCCTTCAAGTACGTCTATATGACCGGCCTGATTCGTGATGAGAATGGCGACAAGATGTCCAAGTCCAAGGGTAACGTGCTGGACCCTCTGGATATGATCGACGGCATCAGTCTGGAAGATCTGGTTGAAAAACGCACCGGCAATATGATGCAGCCACAACTGGCGGCAAAAATTGAAAAAACGTACCCGTAAAACCTTCACTGAAGGCATAGCGGCGCACGGTACTGACGCTCTGCGTTACACCCTCTACTCACTGGCTTCTACCGGTCGTGACATTAACTGGGATATGAAACGTCTGGAAGGTTATAGAAACTTCTGCAACAAGATCTGGAACGCAGCCAACTACGTTCAGATGAACACTAAGGGTGAGGACTGTGGCCAGCATGGTGAGGACATTGAACTGACCCTGGCGGACAAGTGGGTTATTTCCCGACTGCAACGTCTGGAAGCCCAACTTGAAAAGAACCTGACGGACTTCCGTCTGGATCACGCCTCCCAGAATCTGTACGACTTCATCTGGAATGAATACTGTGCCTGGTATCTGGAGCTTTCCAAGCCTGTGCTATGGAATGAAGACGCTTCCGAAGCCCTGAAACGTGGAACCCGTCGTACACTGGTTCGGGTTCTGGAAACCATTATGCGTCTGGCTCACCCATTCATGCCGTTTATTACTGAAGAGATCTGGCAGAACATCAAGAAAGAAGCCGGCGTTAAAGGTGAAACCCTGATGCTGCAGAGCTACCCGACTTTTGATGAAAGCAAGCTGGACGAAACTGCCGAGCAGGACATCGAATGGCTGAAAGGCTTTATCACCGGCATCCGCAATATCCGTGCTGAACTCAATATTGGCCCTAGTCGTGAACTGAATGTACTGCTGCGCAACCTCTCTTCTGACGACTATCGTCGTCTTGATGAAAACAGCACTTTTCTTAAGTCTTTGGCTAAATTGTCAGACATTCGTGCACTGAACTCTGACGAAGAAGCGCCTATGTCAACCACTCAATTGGTCGGCAAGATGGAAGTTTTGGTACCGATGGCTGGCCTGATCGACAAGGACAAGGAAGCAGCCCGTCTGAGCAAAGCAGTTGAACGACTGAATAAGGAGGTTCAGCGCTTTGAAGGCAAACTGGCCAATGAAAAGTTCATCAACAACGCCAAACCCGAAGTGGTTGAAAAAGAGCGCGGAAAGTTGGCCGAAGCCCTGGCTGCCAGAGAACGTTTGGATGAACAGCTCAAAGCGATTCAGGCTCTGTAAAAAACGGTAGACGTTCAGTTTACCTTTTTTGACTCCTGAATGAACGAAAGGCCTGTGAGCAGAAGCAGACAGGCCTTCTTTAGCGATTTGCCAGGGACGCAAAAGCAGTTGCCCCTAATCGTTGTTTTTCCGGAATTGATTCCTGATCCGTTGCAATCTTATCCACTCTTCTTCAGCAGCCAGTAGCTCTGAAAACAGCTCGTGCCCAACGACCGAATCAGAATCACCGTCTTCTTCAACACCCTCTGCCCGCTCTTCAATCCAGAAGTGCTCAAATCGATCTTCAATCTGAAGGTTCAACAAATTAGCCCGTACGACTCTGGAATCATCATCTATTCTGAGAATGACTTCCCTGTCAGAGAAAAACCGTTTAACCCTTGCAAACAAGCTCTTCCAGAAAAAAAGAAACTCACCTTTTTCAAGATTTCCCGGACCTGAAGTGGGCTCATCACCCTGATCAGAATCGTCAACCATAATTCGCCCTTACTGAACGGTCTTATAAATTGATTATAGAACCCCGCTTTTCTCTGGTCTGACATCCAGATTACGGCATTATTGACAGCATTTAATCAGGCAAGGAAGAAGACTCGGCAAACCCATAAAGTGGGTAAAAAGTCATCAGGAGAGAGAAAACGGAGGAATAAAGAAACGAATGAAACAAGGCCAGCCCCAGGAAGCTGACCCAATTCAGGCGCCTGAACACTTATTTGATATCAAGAACCTGCTCTTCAATTTTCTGCTTCCAGATTTGTGGTCCGGTTTTGTGGACAGAATCACCGGTGTGATCCACCGCTACGGTCACTGGCATATCCTTGACCTCAAATTCGTAGATGGCTTCCATCCCCAGCTCAGGGAAGGCAACCACTTCTGCTTTCTTGACAGCCTGGGAAACCAGATAGGCGGCTCCACCCACGGCGATCAGATAGACAGATTCGTTATCCCTGATCGCATCAATCGCAGCATCACCCCGTTCAGCCTTGCCAATCATTCCAGCCAGACCTGTCTGCTCCAGCATAGTGCGGGTAAATTTGTCCATACGGGTAGAAGTCGTCGGACCCGCCGGACCAACCACTTCATCACGAACCGGATCAACAGGTCCTACGTAATAAATAAAGCGACCTTTCAAATCAACAGGCAGCTCTTCACCACAGGACATCATATCAACCATGCGCTTGTGGGCAGCATCGCGACCCGTCAGGATTTTTCCTGACAGCAGTACTGTGTCACCGGGTTTCCAGCCTTTGATCTCTTCTTTTGAGATGTCGTCAACATTGACTTTTCGCACCCCTTCACTCATATCCAGAG